>CANKXQ010000049.1 GCA_947487745.1 Spartobacteria bacterium
ATGCCAGCTCACACTGGTGAAGCGAATCGATCCGCTCGGTCTTGATGTCGATACCTCGCAAGTTCTCGGCCTGCTTGCCACCGAATTGCTTTTGAATTCCCTCAAGCATGCTTTCGCCGGACGCAAGACGGGTATCATTCGCGTGGAGCTGCACAGCGGCCCGAAGAATACAATGGTCATCAGTGACAATGGAATCGGCCTGCCGCCCAATTTCGAGAGTGTGAAAAGCGGCCGCATGGGAATGAATCTTGCACATGCACTCGCAAAACAAATTCGCGGCGAGGCCGTGATTTCCAACAATCCTGAAGGGGGAACCTGCGTATCGGTGGGGTTTTCTCTTGAGCCCACCTTGAAAACGGGGCCGGCGGGTCGAAATTCCTAATATGGAACCGACACGCATTTTAATCGCCGAGGACGAGGCGATCAGCGCCACTGCTTTGAAGAGCGAGCTTGTCTCGCTCGGCTACGAGGTGGTGGGAATCACGGACACCGCCGAGGATGTCGTCCGCGCCGCAGGCGAATTGCAGCCGGATGTCGTCTTCATGGACATCACTTTGAAAGGCGTCCTCGACGGGATCACCGCCGCTGTGGCTATTCGGGGCCGGACAGGCGCGCCGGTTGTTTTTCTCACGGCACATGCGGATGAAAAAACCATGAAGCGCTCGGTTTTTGCAGGGCCGTTCGAATACATCCTAAAACCTTTCACTCGAAAAGAACTGCAATCCGCCGTGCAGGCATCGCTTCGAAAACGCCAGGCGGAACTGGAAGATCGCGCCGTGCTACAACGCTGACCGCCAATCCCAGCCTCGCTTTTGCGGGCAGGATCACCAAGCATTCCTGACATGGCAATCGATCCGGTTTGTGGCATGGAGGTGGACGAATCCACCGGACTTCATGGTGAGCGGGACGGCGAGGTCTTTTACTTTTGTTGCGAGCATTGCCGACAAAAGTTTCTGAAGCCCCCGGCTGAGACGAAGCCGGCACCTCAAAATGCCATCCACACTTGTCCGATGCACCCTGAGATTCGGCAGGACCACCCTGGCGATTGTCCGAAGTGCGGCATGGCACTCGAACCGCTCGAGGTCACTTCGGAGAATGCCGGAAATGCGGAGTTGGTGGATATGACGCGGCGCTTTGTGGTGTCTGTTCTTTTTGGTCTGCCGGTCTTTCTTTTGGCAATGCCACACCTTGTTCCGGCCACGGCTGCCTTCGGCGACAGCGAACTCTCGCGCTGGGGGCAATTCCTCCTCGCCACGCCTGTGGTCTGCTGGTGCGGATTCCCGTTTTTTCTGCGTGGGTGGCGCTCTGTTTCAAGCGGGCATTGGAATATGTTCACGCTCATATCGCTCGGAGTGGGCGCGGCTTTTCTCATGAGCGTAGCGGCCATGCTGGTTCCGGATTTTTTTCCCCATGCGTTGCGACATGGCGGGAAGGTGTCGGTTTACTTCGAGTCGGCTACGGTGATTGTCGCACTCGTTCTTCTGGGACAAGTGCTCGAGCTGCGCGCAAGGGCCAGAACAGGCGGCGCAATCCGCGCACTGCTGAATCTCACTCCGCCCGTTGCGCGCAAACTCACGGATGCCGGAGATTTGGAGATTCCCCTCGTGCAGGTTCGGGCTGGCGACCGTTTGCGCGTCGTGCCGGGCGGCAGCGTGCCGGTCGATGGTATTTTGATCGAAGGCCACTCGAGCGTTGATGAGTCGATGATCACTGGCGAATCGGTGCCGGTGGAAAAAGGTGCGGGCGACAAGGTTTCGGCCGGCACTTTGAATGGCTCCGGGACATTCGTCATGCGCGCGGAACGGCTCGGGGCCGACACACTCCTCGGCCGCATTGTGCAAAGCGTCGCGGAAGCCCAGCGCACACGCGCGCCGATTCAGGGTCTTGCCGACAAGGTGGCGGGAATTTTTGTTCCAGTCGTGCTGGCAGTTTCAATTCTCACATTCCTCGCGTGGGTCTGGTTCGGCCCGGAGCCGAGGCTCGCCCATGCCATCGTGAATGCCGTGGCCGTCCTTATTATCGCGTGCCCATGCGCGCTCGGTCTTGCCACGCCGATGTCCATCATGGTCGCCGTGGGCCGTGGCGCACGAGAGGGCGTGCTGGTGAAGGATGCCACTATACTCCAAGAGTTGGAAAAAATCACGACTCTGGTGGTCGATAAAACCGGCACCCTCACCGAGGGATGCCCCCAGCTTGTGGACATCATGCCCGTCGATGGCAGGGATGCGAAAGAAGTGCTCCAGCTTGCCGCATCACTCGAGCAAGGCAGCGAGCATCCCCTTGCTGATGCGGTTGTGCGTGGCGCGAAGGATATCCCGCTTTTGCCAACAACCAACTTCCGCGCTGTGGCGGGCGGTGGCGTGCTCGGGGATGTTGCGGGTCGCAAGATTGTGGTCGGAAAGGCGGAGTTTTTGCGGAGCGAAAAAATCGTGTGCCTCGATCATCTGGAAACTCTGGCGATCAATCTCCAAGAGGACGGTAAATCGGTTCTCTTTATCGCTGGCGACGGAATAGCCTATGGGTTGATCTCTGTCTTCGATCCCATCAAAGCGACAGCCACCGCCGCGTTGGCGGATCTCCATGCGCTGGGCCTGAAAATTACAATGCTCACGGGTGACAACGAACGCACAGCCGCCGCTGTCGCACGGCAACTCGGGCTGGATTCTTTTAAATCGGGCATCGAGCCGCTTTCCAAGGCGGCGTTTATCAAAAAACTTCGCGCCGACGGGGAATGCGTAGCCATGGCGGGGGATGGCATCAATGACGCTCCTGCGCTCAGTGAAGCCCATGTTGGGATTGCCATGGGAAATGGAACCGATGTCGCCATCCAAAGTTCCGGCATCACTCTCGTGAAAGGCGACCTCCGTGGCATCGCCCGGGCCATCCGCCTGAGTCGCGAGACGATGCGGAACATTCGTCAGAATCTCGTCTTTGCCTTCCTCTACAACGCGCTTGGAATCCCCATAGCGGCAGGTGTGCTTTATCCTTTTTTCGGTCTCTTGCTCAGTCCCATTCTGGCCGGTGCAGCCATGAGCATGAGTTCCGTATGCGTCATTGCCAATGCGCTGAGACTCGAACGCGCCAAGGGGAATACTTGATCGCCAAGAAAAATCTCAAAAATTTCAACGAAAGTATTGACTCCCCACAAAGTTTCCCTACTTTCGGCCGTCCATCTTATGTCTAGAAAGTGCAGCATCACTGGGGCCAAGCCCGTTCGCGGATCCAAAATCCATCGTCGCGGTCTCGCGAAGAAAAAAGGCGGTATCGGCATGCACGTCACAGCCGTCACCCCCCGCTACTTCCAGCCGAATCTTAAAACCAAACGCGTCTGGGTTCCCGAACTCAAAAAATTTGTGACCGTCAAAGCCACCGCGCGTGCCTTCAAGACGCTGTCGAAAAACGGGGCCTACAAAACCCTGGCTGCTGCCGGATTAGTCAAATAATCCGCGCCTTCTGCGTTTTTCAACTTCTCTCCGTGAGGCATATCCTTGCGGAGAGATTTCTTTTTTCGGAAGCATATTCCTGGAATTCGCATGATGGCAGGTGACAAATCCTCCCCGCCCATGCCATCTTCTGCCATGCCTTTGCTGGAGGTTCAGAATTTACGCACATGGTTTCCCGTGCTGGGAGGCGTGATGCGCCGCAAGGTCGGGGACATACGGGCTGTGGATGATGTTTCCTTCACCATCGAGCCCGGATGCACAGTCGGCTTGGTCGGTGAGAGCGGTAGCGGAAAAACCACGGTCGGCCGCACGATTCTCAAACTCATCCCCTCAACATCGGGCTGCGTTCTTTACAAAGGGAACGACATTTTGCCTATGCCGGAACGGGAATTTCGACCGCTCCGACGGGAGATGCAGATGATTTTTCAAGATCCCTTTGGATCGTTGAACCCACGCTTCACGATTGGCGAGATCGTCGGAGAGGCGCTGGAAATCCATTTTCCGAAAATGAATCGCTCGGATCGCGCCGCACGCGTGGCGGATCTCTTGCGCTTGGTCGGCCTCAAGGCCGATATGATGCGGCGGTATCCGCACGAGTTCAGCGGTGGTCAGCGCCAGCGCATCGGCATAGCCAGGGCGCTCGCGGTCGAGCCGCGATTCATCGTCTGCGACGAACCGGTGAGCGCGCTGGATGTGAGCGTGCAGGCCCAGATCGTGAATCTGCTGCAGGACTTGCAGGAGCAGTTTGGCATCGCCTACCTGTTCATCGCACACGACCTCGCCGTGGTGGAACACATCAGCGACCATGTGCTTGTCATGCATCATGGGAAAATTGTGGAGTCCGCCAGCGCCGAAGCGATCTACAACGATCCTCATAACGAATACACGAAGACCCTTCTCTCGGCTGTGCCGTCCATTGCCTGATGCATCCTCTGCTCCGACATTTCTTGCGAATGAACTGGCCTCTATTCGGCCTGATGATGGGCCTTCTGGCTTTCGGGATTTATGCCATTCACAGTGCTACTTGGATGAGGGATCAGGATTTCGCCAAGTCGCAGCTCATCTGGATCGTGATTTGCATGCCGATGTTTTTGATCGTCTCCCTCATCGACTACCGATGGGTGAGGTTCGGCGCGATTCCACTCTACGTGGCGAGCATTCTTGGCCTTGTGGCCACCATGTTCATCGGGGAAAAGCGCTACGGAGCCCGCAGTTGGCTGGATCTGGGGCCCATGAGTTTCCAGCCCTCGCAGCTCGCTATCATCGCGGGGATTCTGACCCTCAGCCTCTTTCTCTCAAATACACGGGCGATGCCGGCCTTCTTGCGCATCCTCTGCTGCGGGGCCATCGTCGGCGCGCCTTGGCTCATGATTCTTATCCAGCCTGATCTGGGATCCTGCATCGTCTGGGTGCCTGTCCTGCTGGCGATGATGTTTGTCGGGCACATCCCCAAACGCTGGCTAATACTCATGCTTGTCATCGGCCTGGCGCTCGTTCCCCTCGTGGTCCATTTCGGCCTCAAACCTTACCAATACTCTCGTATCACCACCTTTCTCGACCCCGAAGCCGACCCGCTCGGGGATGGGTGGAACATTACCCAATCCCTCGTTGCGATCGGCTCGGGCGGTTGGGCAGGAAAGGGCTACAAGTCGCCGAATTCGCTGAACGCCCTCGGCTTTCTGCCGCACACGATCGTTCACAATGATTTTATCTTTTCCGTCATGGGCGAGCAGCATGGATTTCTGGGTGCCGTTCTCCTCATCTCTGCACTGGTGTTGCTTTTTCTCATCATGTTGGGAATCGCCATCAATGCGGAGGACGACCTCGGCCGATTGCTCGCTGTGGGAATTACGATGCTGCTTTTCACGCATACTTTCATGAATCTCGGCATGACGATTTCGCTCACCCCCATCACCGGACTGCCCCTCCCTCTCGTCAGCTACGGTGGATCGTTTGTCATGATCACGCTTCTGAGTTTTGCCATCCTTCAAAGCATCTGGATCTACCGCCGCTCTCCGCGTTGAGCGGGCGAGGGATTTGATTGTCGCTGGAATGGGAAATGTTTAATTCTTTAAAACGAAAATGAAAAAAATACTCGTGACAGGCGGCGCCGGCTACATCGGTAGCATCTGCGTGGAGGAACTCATCAACCGGGGATTCGAAGTCTCTGTTTTTGACAACCTCACCGAGGGGCATGCCAAAGCGGTGGATTCCAGAGCGGATTTTTATCAAGGCGATCTCGCAGACCGTTCGGTTCTGCAGCATGCCTTCGGCGAGGTGAAACCAGACGCCGTGATGCACTTTGCCGCCAACGCCCTTGTCGGCGAGTCGATGGTAAATCCGTCAAAATATTTCCGTAACAATGTCTCCTCTGGCATCAATCTCCTCGACATGGCGGTGGAGTTCGGGGTCAAAAAATTCGTCTTCTCTTCGACTTGTGCGACATTTGGAATTCCCGAGCGCATGCCGATCGACGAGTCGCTGCTGCAGCGCCCGATCAATCCTTACGGCGAGTCCAAGCTCATGTTCGAGTCGATCCTCCGCTGGTATCGCGAGATTCATAAACTTTCCTTCGTTGCTCTTCGCTATTTCAACGCGGCTGGCGCCTCCGAAAAGTTCGGCGAAGACCATCGCATCGAGACGCACCTCATCCCCAACATTCTTAAAGTCGCCCTCGGCCAGCGCGAGTCGGTGGATATTTTTGGCACCGATTACCCAACGCCGGATGGCACCTGCATTCGCGACTATATTCACATCCTCGACCTCGCCGAGGCTCACATCCTCGCCGTGCAGTCCGATAAAAGTGATTTTTACAATCTCGGCACAGGTGGAGGCACCTCGGTTCGCGAGGTCATCGAAACCTGCAAAAAAATTACTGGCCGCGACATCAAGGCTGTCGAAAAACCCCGCCGTGCCGGCGATCCGCCCCGCCTCATCGCCGCCTCGGAAAAAATCCGCGCAGAACTCGGCTGGACTCCGCGTTTCCAAAACATCGTGCCAATCGTGGAAAGCGCCTGGGCTTGGCATGTAAAACATCCGAGTGGCTACGGCGACTAACTCCGCCCTTGATATCACCGAAGCGGATATTTAATGTCGCCTCCTCAATGAGGAAGTTCCTTCTCAGTCTTTGTCTGCTGGCTGCGCTTGCCCCCGTTCGCGCCCAATTTGGCAGCTTCGGCGACTCGCCCGTGGAGATCACGGCGGATGGTAATACGCGCTTCGATCAAGGCGTGGCTATTGCGGAGGACAATGTCCAGATCCACTACGGAAAATACAGCATCTTTTGCGACTATGCGGAATACAACCCGGACACACGCGATGTCCTGCTGGTCGGCAATATCCGAGTTTACAGTCCCGATCAGGTGCTTAGCGGACAACGCGCCTTGTTCAACCTCGAGAGCAAGCAAATGCGGGCCCTCGAGTTTACCGGCGCCCAATATCCTTGGTATTTCAGGGCTTTCAATTTCCGGGCCGTCTCACCCAAGGAATTCCGGATTCGAGACGCCTCCGTCACCACGCACGACTCTTCACAGCCCGATTTCCATGTTCGCCCACGCTCGATGCGATTCTACCCCGACAGTCGCGTCATCATGACAAATTCCACCCTCTATATCGGCCAGACACCGATTTTCTGGTTCCCCTACATCTACGCCAATCTCGACAGCACGGGCTTCGAAATCCTGCCAGGCTATGACTCGCGCTGGGGCGCCTATTTACTCCTCGGATATGGGTTTCCGATCGTGCAGGGAGTCGATGGCAAGGTGCGCTTCGAGCAGAGAATGGAGTTCGGACCCTCCGCCGGACTCGACCTCGACATGGAATACGGCCCATCGAACCGCAATTTCGGCAAGCTCCGCAGTGACTATGTTTTTGAGACGAAGGATGTGACTTCGGTAGAGGCCCCCGGCGAGCCGGCGGAAACCAAAACAACCAACCGCTACCGCGTCGCTTTCCAGCAAAGGCTCTTCCTTGCCGATGACATTTATGGAACGGCTGACATCAATGTGCTGAGCGATGTCGATTTTCTTGAGGATTTCTACCGCAAGGAATTCGCCACCGACCCGCAGCCGGACAATTCCCTCTCGCTCACAAAATGGGATGAAGTTTACACGCTCACGCTGCTCGGCCGCTGGCAGGTGAACGATTTCCAAGATGTGACCGAGCGCAAGCCCGAGTTTGTTTTTGATTTCAAACAGCAGCCCTTCTTCGGTCTCCCGGTGCAGTATGACGGCGAGACCGGCGTAGCCTCCTTGCGCCGGGCATTTTCCAATACCCCTTCCTTTGGAGAAACCGAATTTCCCGACTACTCGGCCACGCGCTTCGATACTTTCCACCAATGGTCGCTTCCCTCGAATTTGTTTGGCTGGCTGACCGTCACTCCGAAGGCCGGCATCCGTGGAACCTACTACAGCCAAAGCGGATCTTTCGCCAGTCCATCCACCGGAAATACGGCGATCGATCCTGTCACTGGCGAAGTCACCACTCTGGAGGAAACCGACAACAGCAACCCTCTCAACAACCCCTCGCCAACGCTTCAGACCAATGGCGGCGTCTTTCGCCCGATTGCCAATTACGGCCTCACTGTTTCCACAAAAATCTCTCGTGCCTTTGAGCAAGTGCAGAGCCGCTGGCTCGGCCTCGATGGCTTAAGGCATGTGGTCGAGCCTTATTTGAACTACTCGGGCGTTTACAACATGGGTGAAAGCCCGGAAGACATCTACCAATTCGACCGCGTCGTCCAGTCCACCCAGCTCCTGCCGATCGATTTTCCGCAATTCACCGCCATCGACTCGCTCGACACCTGGAACATCACGCGCCTCGGCGTCGGCCAGCGCCTGCAGACACGACGCAACAACGCCACCTACCAGTGGTTTTCCCTCAACACCTTTGCAGATGTGAATTTCGAGAACCCCTACTCGGACGCACCGGTGTCGAATTTCTTCAATGTCATCCAATTCAATCCCGTTCCTTGGAGCGCCCTCTCGGTGGCCTCCCAGATTCCGCTGGTCACGGAAGGCTTCACGGAGGTGAATACAAACTTGAGCTTCATGCCAGCGCGTGAT
>CANKXQ010000050.1 GCA_947487745.1 Spartobacteria bacterium
CCAGGCGACTGTGATGAGGAAGTGGAGGTGGTTTTTGGAGACGAGGGAGGGCTTGGCGGGGTTGCCCCAGTCCTCGGCGTTGAAATGGAGGCAGAGGACGACATCCGGGCGAAGGGATTTGTTCACAAGATCGGCGCGGCGGCGGATCTCGCTGGTGCGGTAAAAAAGGCGCTCGCTTTCCTTGGCGACCGCACGGGGAGTGGCGCTCTCGCCCTTGTCGCGAAGAGAGGCGGCGGCCTGCTTGCGGAGTTGGGCAGGGCGGAGTTTCGTGAGCGGCTCGGAGCCCGAGCGTGTCAGCCACACCTCGGCACCGAGGGACTTCAGGCGCTGAACGAGAAGCTTGGCGACGCGGAGCGTCATGTCGCCTTCGACGACGGGTTTGTTTTTTCCGATCTGAAACCAGCGTTCCTCAATTTTCGCCCACTTGCCGCCGATGTGGCCGGGGTCGATGGCGATGCGCAGACCTGCGAGGGGCTTGCCGGGCTGAGGAGCGATCTCGCTGCGTGGCCGCCAGAAGCGGGGCGTCGGATTTGCCGAGGCGCCGGCGAATTTCAAGATATAGGGAGGCTTCCCCGCGCTTGTGCGGATGCGGGCGGCGGTGGGGGTGATCGTGATAACATCCGCCGCCGCATCGTTCGGGGCGTAGACATTGTTCAACAGACGGGTGAACTCCTCGCGGGTGATTGTTTTTTGAAACTTGTCGAGCTGCGACCAATTCGGGGTGTCTGCAAGCGGGCTCAGTTTGGCGGCCATGCCGGGCTGGAGGCAGGCGAGAAAAAGCAAAGTGGCGGCGAGAGATTTGCGCATGGAGGATTTTTTAAATGCGTTCGCGGCGCGTTGCTATAAAAAGAACGGATGATTCGTCTTCTCTTTCTTGGTGACATCGTCGGCGAGCCCGGTCGGGCTGCGGCGAAGGTGGTGGTTTCGGAAATGCTCAAGGCGGGAGAGGTCGATTTCGTGGTGGTGAACGGCGAGAATGCCGCGCAAGGCAAAGGCATTTCCCCTAAAATTGCGATCGACCTCCTGCGCACCGGCGTGGCGGTGATCACGACTGGCGACCATGCTTGGGACCAGCGGGAAATCGTTCCCTACTTTCCGACCGAGCCGCGCCTGCTGCGGCCGATCAATTATCCGGCGGGCGTTCCTGGAAACGGCAGCATCGTCTTGGATACGGCGAAGGGAAAAATCGCTGTCATGAATGTGCAGTGCCGCACCTTCATGTCGCAGCCATTGGACAACCCCTTTCACGCAGCGCTGGATGAGGCCGAGCGACTGCGCGCGGAGACTCCGGTGATCTTTGTGGATGTCCACGGAGAGACGACGAGCGAGAAAATTGCCATGGCGCGGCATCTGGATGGACAGGTTTCCGCCGTGGTCGGGACCCACACCCATGTGCAAACGGCGGATGAGCGCATCCTGGCCGGAGGAACGGCGTTTCTCTGCGATGCGGGCATGTGTGGTGCAGTGGATTCCATTCTCGGCCGCGAGGCGGGGCCTGTGATCCAAAAGTTTCTGGACTGCATGCCGACGAAATTCCCGATCGCGCGGGGCATCGTGCAGGTCTGCGGGGCATTGATTCAAATCGATCCCGAGACCGGCAAGGCGGCGTCGATCGAGCGGTTTCAGAGACTGATCGACCACCGCTGAGGATGTGCGGCGCCGACCGCCTTTCCACCATGCCAAGCGTCTCCTCTTTTAATATCCTGCTCCGCGAAAACCGGCGCACATTTTTTCTGGCGCTGCCGATCGTGGCAGGGCTCGTCGGACAGATGCTCATCGGCATCGCCGATACAATCATGGTTGGTCGTGTGGGCGTGGTTCCACTGGCAGCGTGTGCCTTTGCCAATACCATTCTGGTCGTGCCGATGGTTTTTGGTTTTGGCCTGCTCTCGGCAGTGAGCGTGAGCGCATCGCATGCGCATGGCGCGCGCCGCTCGCATCTTGCGGGTGACAGCCTGCGCGGAGGCGTGCTGTTGGCTTTGGGGATGGGACTCCTTGTCGGAGGTGGTGCGCATGCGGGGCTGCCTTTTCTCCCGTTGCTTGGTCAGCCGCGGGAGGTGAACGAAACGGTTGAAGTCTTTTTTCTCCTGTGCGCCTGGTCGCTCTTGCCGCTGTTCGTGAGCGGGGCGGCGAAGAACTTCTGCGAGGCGCTGGGACGCCCGTGGGCTCCGTTTTGGATTATGATGTCCGGCGTTTTGCTGAATGTGTTTCTGAACTGGATATTGATCTACGGAAACCTCGGCGCGCCTGCCATGGGGATCAATGGAGCGGGTCTGGCCACGCTGTTGAGCCGCATCGCGGTCATGTGCGGGATGCTGGTGTATCCCGCCGTGGAGACTTCGCTGAGTGCCGCATGGCCGCGACATTGGCTCGCGCCGGGACTGCTGGAGGAATCGTGTAGCCTGCTTAAGACTGGTATCCACACGGCGGGATTGAATCTGTGCGAAGTCACCGGCTTTTCCTTCGGATCACTCATGATGGGCTGGCTCGGCGTCGTGCCATTGGCCGCGCACCAGATTGCACTTTCGGTGGCTGGAACGACATTCATGGTTCCTCTGGGCCTTGCGCAGGCCGTGAGCGTGCGGGTCGGCCATGCACGCGGAGCAAGCCGGGCGAAAAGGATTCCACCGATTGTGCATGGATCTCTCATTCTCACTGCAGGCGTCATGGCTGTTTTTGCGGCGGGGTATTTGCTTTTGGGAAATGCCATCGCGGCGGGATTCACGCAGGATGCCGCCGTTCGCGCACTCACCGTGCAGTTGCTGGTGCTTGCCGGTGTTTTTCAGATTTTCGACGGCATCCAAGTCGTCTCCTCCGGCGCGCTGCGCGGATTTGCGGATACGAAGGTTCCTTTTTTGGTGGGCATCGTTTCCTACTGGCTTGTCGCGCTGCCGGTATCATGGGTGACGGCCTTCCATTTCGGATTCGGAGCGCCGGGCATCTGGGTCGGGTTTGTCGTGGGCTTGGGAGTTGCGGCCGTGGCGATGTCCACGCGTCTCCTTCGAAAATGCAAGCGCCTCAATGTCTCGCCAAGCGCCCGCCCGGCGGGATAATTTTTTTCCATGTCCGAAACGATCCACGAGACTTTGCGCGGCCTTCTCTGCGGGCTTGGCGACGCCATTCGGGATGCTGTCGTCTCGGGGAGGCGCGACCTCGACGCGAGCGGCCTCTCGGCGGTGGCGGGCCATGCGGGCGGCGACACGATCTACGCGGTCGACAAGATCAGCGAAGACGCGATCCTTGCCTGGTTTCGCGTCAACTGGCCGCAGAACCTTCCTGTTCAAATCGTGATGGAAGGCATCGAAGGCGAGCTGTGCTTTCCCGAGGGCACCGCAGTATCGGCCACGGATTGGAAATGCATCATCGACCCGATCGATGGCACGCGCGGCATCATGTATGACAAGCGCAGCGCGTGGGCGCTCGCAGGTATCGCGCCGCAGATTGGCGAGGGGACCATGCTCTCGCACATCGTCGCTGCGGCCATGACGGAAATTCCAGTCATCAAACAATGGAGGGCGGATCAATTCAGCGCCACGCTCGGCGGCGACTTGAAGGCCACAGCCCGCGACCTGCGAGGTGGGGGAGTCGAAGTCATCCAGCCCGTTCCCTCGCAGGCCTCCGACTTCTCGCATGGGTTTTCCTCGTTGGTGAAATTTTTTCCCGAAGGGCGCACGCTTACCTCGCAAATCGAGGAGCGGCTCTGGGATGAGTTGATCGGCTTGAACCGGAGCCTCTCGCCGTGGATTTTCGACGACCAGTATCTCTCCACCGGCGGACAGTTTCATGAACTCATCACAGGCCACGACCGCATGATCGGTGACCTGCGACCAATGATCCTTCGCGTGCTGGATATGGAATCACAGCTCGTCTGCCATCCCTACGATGCCTGCGCGTGGCTTGTGCTTCGCAAGGCTGGCGTGGTTTTTGAGCATCCGCTCGGCGGTTTTCCCGATGCGCCGCTCGATACCGAGAGCGGCGTGGCCTGGATCGCCTACGCAAATGAGCGCCTGGCCTCGCAGGCGCGGCCGGTGCTCACGCGGATTTTGGAGCAGTTTCTCACATGACACGCGAACGGCTGCTGGCACTCACGGGGGCGACGATTCTCAAGACGCTTTTCCTCACGCTCCGGCTCCGCATCGAAGATCGAAGCGGCGTTTTGAAGGAGGACGCTGGTTCTCCCGTGATCGTGTGCTTCTGGCACAACCGGATTCTCGGAATCACCTTCGCGTTCGACCGCATCTACCCCAAAAAACGCGGCGGAGTGACCGTGCTGACCAGTCCCAGCAAGGACGGGGAAATTCTCGCCCAGCTTGTGGGAGCATTTGGAATGGAAGCCGTGCGCGGATCGAGTTCGCGTCGCGGATCACGGGCGCTTCTGGAGTTGGTGAAGCTCATTCGCAGCGGTCGAGATATAGCGATAACTCCCGACGGCCCGCGCGGCCCGCGATACTCTCTTGGCCCTGGCATCATCCTTCTGGCACAAACCACCGGCGCCCGCATCTTGCCAGCACACGCCTCCTTCTCGCGATGTGTGCGAATGAAAACATGGGATGGATTCATCATCCCGTTGCCATTTTCCAAGGTGTCGGTCACCATCGACGAGGCTCTGGCCATTCCCGGCGAACTGACCGGGGAGGAGTTCGAAGAGAAACGCAAATATCTGGAGGATCTTTTAAAACATGCAGCGGATTGATGGAGCGGCGGTCGCCGCAAAAGTGATGGAAGAAACAAAGGCTCGCATTGCGGCCTTGGCGAAGCGCGGTGTCCGGCCAGGACTCGCTGTGGTGCTTGTAGGCGATGATCCCGCATCCCGCGCCTATGTGCGCTCGAAAGATCGCAAGGCCGCTGAACTGGGATTGCATTCGGTCAAACACGAACTCCCAGCCGACACATGCCAAGCGACGCTTTTGGCTCTCGTTGCGGAACTCAATGCCGACCCGGCTGTTCACGGTATTCTTGTCCAGTCCCCTCCCCCGCCTCAGATCAACGAGGCTGAAGTGGTGCTGGCGATCGATCCCCGCAAGGATGTCGATGGCTTTCATCCGGTGAATGTCGCCAAGCTCGCGATGGAAGATCCCTCAGGTTTTGTGCCCTGCACGCCGCTCGGGTGTATCCGCCTTCTTCAAGAGGCTGGCATCGAAACTGCCGGCAAGAGCGCGGTGGTGGTCGGGCGCAGCATGATTGTGGGAAAACCCATGGCCCTCCTTCTCATGAAACGCGGACCGGGCGGAGATGCCACCGTGACAGTCGCCCACTCCCGCACCCGCAACCTCGCCGAGGTGACGCGCGGCGCGGATATCGTCATCGCCGCCATTGGACGCCCGCATTTCCTCGGTGCCGAACACATCCGCGAAGGCGCTGTGGTCATCGATGTGGGCATCAATCGCGTGGACGATCCCGCAAATCCCAAGGGCTACCGCCTCGTCGGAGATGTGGACTACGACGCCGTGGCGTCGAAGTGCGCGGCGATCACTCCCGTTCCAGGTGGCGTGGGTCCGATGACGATTGCCATGCTCATGGCGAACTGCGTAACGGCGGCGGAGCGATTGACGGCCTAAACGCCGCGATCAATCCTCGCCGGGCGTTTCGGTGTCGTCGTCCTCTTCCTCGCTGGACTTCTCTTTTTTGGGAGCCTTGGCTGTAACGAGGACTTTGTCGATGCGTTGACGATCCATGTCGATGACTTCGAACTCGAAGCGGTCCCAAGTAAATTTTTCTCCTTCGCGCGGGATGTGGCCGATCTGGTGGAGCAGGAAACCGCCGAGGGTCGAGTAGCGGTTGTCATCCTCTCCGGGCAGGTCTTCATCGATACCAAGGCTCGTTTTGGTTTCATCGATGTCGAGCATGGCATCGACGATCCAAGTGCCATCCTGCCGGAGCACGGCCTTGGGATCATGCCGCTGCTCACGCTCGGGGAGGTTGCCAACGATCGCCATCATGACATCGTTGAGGGTTACGATGCCTTGCAGTCCGCCGAATTCATCCACGACGAGCGCGATGTGTTTTCCACTTTTCTTGAACGCCTCGATGAGTTTGCCGGCGGGCATGGCCGTGGGCACATAGTTCGGCGGGGTAACGAGGGCGCGGAGTTCCACGCGGCCGGCGAGGGAGAGGTTCGCCCAGAGCGATTTGACACTCACCATGCCAACCACATTGTCGCGTGTGCCTTGATAGACTGGGAAATGCGAGTGCCCACTGCCTGCGATGCGGCGCCAATTTTCCTCATCCGGATCGTCGAGCGAGAGCCAAATCATGCGAGCGCGGGGGGTCATGAGATCGCCGGCCGTTTGCTCATCGAGCTCGAAAACGCCTTCGACCATGTCCTTTTCGGCCTTTTTGAAAATACCCGCGCTCAGACCCTCATCGATGAGCACGCGAACTTCCTCTTCTGATACGACGGACTCCTTCGGCTTGCGGATGCCGAGAGCCGCCATGAGGAAATCGCTGGAGACATTGAGCAAATTCACCAACGGGGAAAAAAGCTTCGCCAGGCTGTTCATTGGACGGGCGAGGGCCGAGGCGATGCGTTCGGGATTGTTCAGCGCGATGCGCTTCGGAACGAGTTCACCAATGATGACCGAGAGATAAGTGATCGAACCAACAATAATCGTGAGCGCGATGGCCTCGGCGTAGGTTTCCAGAGCAGGAATTTTACGGACCGCAGCAGCCAGCCTATCCGAGATATTTGCACCACCGATGGCGCTGGCCAGCACCCCCACAAAGGTAATGCCCACCTGAACGGTGGAGAGAAACTTTCCCGGTGAATTGGCCAAGGAAAGGGCGAGTTTCGCGCCATTGGCGCCATCCTCCGCCATGCCTTTCAGGCGAGCCTTCCGTGATGTGACAACAGCGATTTCGGCCATGGCAAACAGGCCGTTCGCAAAGAGCAGTAGGAAGATAAAGGTGATTTCAAGAGTCAGGGACGACATATTCGGTAAACGGGAAACCTATCCGACAACACGCGCAGGCGCAAATAGGAACATTTTTAGGAAGCGGGAACTGTGCCTGGTCGCCAAAGCATATTACCCTTGAAAACATGCGGTTCCCGGACTTTGATTTGGACTCCGCGTTTTCATCCGCCATGAAAAAAACCCTTGTCTTTGTTTTATTTTGCGCAGCTGGCTTTTGCGCAGGCTATCTGGCGGGTGTTCCGTTTTTTAAATCTCCCTTGAGGGCGTCAGAAACTCCGCTTCGTGGCGATATGGAGCGGATCAAAGAAAATCGAGCAGAATTTGTTTCCTTGGCATCACGGGATAACGAACCCCAAGCGACGACAAAGACCATCAAAACGACACCCCCCGAACCCGCTTTGCCTTCAAATCCGGTGCGCGGAATCGAAAAACTCACGCTGCCCGAAGTTCAAGCCCGCTTGCAGGAAATGAATGGCATGCTCGCAACCGCCGAGACAGACGAGTTGGAGCAAAATCTGGTTGCCCGCTGGTCGAAGCTCGACCCGATTGGCGCGGCCGAGTTTGCCGCCGATGCGGTTGCGCAAGGAGGCAATCCCCGTCTTTTGCAAACGGCTACCAATGCTTGGGCAAAAACCGACCCCGTTGGTGCGGCGCAGTGGGCAGCGACCCTTGACTCTCCCCTCGCGAGGGATACTGCGCTTGGGCAGATTTTTGGCACCTGGTCCTCGACCAATCCCGCCCAAGCGGCCAGTGCGATCGCCACACTCCCGATGGGATCGGCTCAGACGGTTGCGACCTCCGCCGTTGCCCGAAATTTTGCCAAGGAAAACTTAAACGCCGCCCTGCAATGGGCCGAAGGACTTGCCGGTCCTGTGCAACTGGCTGCCACACGCGAGATCGTCAATCTATGGTCCACCTCGAATCCCGAGGCCACGGGTGCCTGGATCATGCGGCAAGGCTCGCAGCAACTTCGCAGCGAGGCACTCCGCCAGCTTGCGGGAAACTGGGTGTCGCGCGATCCCGGCGCGGCCATCGATTATGCCCAGACGATTGCCGATGTCGGCCTGCGCAATGGTTTTGTCCAGTCCGCCATGCAAAGATTTTCCAGCATGGATCCCGTGGCAGCCGCAGATTGGCTGTCGAGCGATGCCGCAAAGCCCCACGCGTCTTCATTGGTGGGGAGCGTGTCGTCTCGCTGGGCCGCCTTCGACCCCGGCTCGGCTGCTGGCTGGGCTTCATCCATCACAGACAGCGCGCTCCGCAACAAAGCGCTCTCGGCCGTTTCGACATCATGGAGCCAAGCCAGCCCCGATCAAGCTGCTCAGTGGGTTGGTTCAATCAAGGATGCGCAGTCGAGGGATGTCGCCACTGCGGCTTTCAGCGTGGAATTAGCCAAAGC
>CANKXQ010000051.1 GCA_947487745.1 Spartobacteria bacterium
AAGCCAACGTCTGAGCACCTCGAATTCATCATAAAGAAAACCATGCCTCAGCTGCTCTACAATTGGGCTAGAGGGCATTTCTTCTTTCATCACATAATCATTCTTTGGCAGGAATTGCTCAATAACTCTTGGTGCGTAAAGTGCTCTTCTCATATGAGACAAAATAAACATTCTTCTGAATCATTGTCAACATTTCCCGCAAATTTTTTTAAATCTTCCGCCCAACCTGTTTTCCATTCCATTGGCACGCCATTCCACTCGATTTTTAGGCCGGCGGACTGCAAAGCATGCCGTTTTAAAAACAGCCGTTTCTGGAGAGCGAGGGTCCAGCCGGTTTGGATAAACTCAAGATAGCAATCCTCTGAAGGCCCATAGATTTTGTCTCCCACCACGGGGTGGCCGGCATGGGAGGCGTGAACTCGAATCTGGTGGGTGCGCCCGGTGACAGGTTGCGCCTCGACCATGGAAAAACGCCCCGCCGTGTTTTCGATATTTTTCAATACGCGAAAATGCGTTTTAGCATGGGCTCCTGCAGGGTGGACCATCCGCTTGAGATGAATCTTCGTTGGCTCAACTTCCCCCTGTCTGATGATTGGCGCATCAATGGAAAAAAACTCCTCGCTTGGGTGCCCGCATAGGATGGTGAGATAGGTCTTTTTTATCTTTCCCTCTTGCATCGCGATGGCCGCTTGGCGCGCGGCGGCAGCGTGTTTTGCGACCAATACCAATCCACTTGTCTCGCGGTCGAGACGGTTGATCAACGAGACCTGTCCCGAATTGGCGATTTCATAGCAAAGAAGCTCTCTCAAGCCGTCCCAAAGAGTGCGCGTTCCATCGGGCTTGCTGGGGTGCACGAGGAGGCCTGCTGGCTTGTCCACAACCAAAAGGTCGGGAGTCTCGCCGATAATCCGGAACTCTTCTTGATCCACGAGCATGAGATGTCGAGTATGACTGGCTCATGGTCTCACTGCAAAACGTCACGCGCATTTATTCCTCCGGGATCGGGGAGGTTCGCGCATTGGATGGCGTCTCGCTTGATCTCGAGTCTGGGGCTTTTGCTACGATCACCGGCCCCAGCGGGTGTGGAAAAAGCACGCTGCTCAATCTCCTTGGCGGGCTTGACCACCCGACATCGGGTGAGATTCGCGTTGCTGGCATTCCCTTGCACGATGCAGGTGAGGCCGAGCTCACCCGCTACCGTCGCCACACGCTCGGTATTGTCTTTCAATTTTTCAACCTCCTCCCTGCCATGACAGTTCGCGAAAATGTGGAATTGCCATTGCTCTTGCGCGGCGAGTCGGCCTCGCTCGCGACTACAAGAGTATCGGAAATGCTCGACCTCGTTGGGTTATCGCATCGAGCCTCCCATTTTCCCCATCAGCTCAGTGGCGGTGAGATGCAGCGAACTGCCACGGCGAGGGCCTTGGTTGGACGCCCGGCACTCCTCTTGGCTGATGAGCCGACAGGCAATCTTGACTCCGCCAATGCCGCGATGGTTTGCGAGACGTTCTCAAAGATTGCTTCCCAAAAAATTGCCACCTTGATTATTGTCACGCACAGCGACTCAGTTGCCGCACTGGCGCCGGTTCGTATACAAATGCTCGATGGAAAAATACTCTCCAAAAGTGACTCTGGCTTTGCATCCTGACACCCTGCAGTTCTGCATTTCGCCTCTTTCCCGATCCACCCGCATAAATCCTTAAAATCCCATTCGCACCTTGGAAAAACAACGCACACTTGCCTCATCCGCCAGCCTCACTGGCAGCGCTCTGCATACAGGCGAAAATGTCACCCTCACGATTTTGCCCGCACCAGTCGGCCACGGCTTCAAATTTCAGCGCATCGATTTGCCCGATGAGCCGATTGTCGATGCCGCTGCCGCATATGTGAAGACCGTGGAGCGCGCGACCACGCTTGTCCAAGGCATGGTCAAAATCCACACAGTGGAGCATGTTCTTTCGGCTCTCACCGGAATGGGGGTGGACAATGCGCTCATCCAGATGGATGCCAACGAGCCCCCAATCGGCGATGGCAGCGCATCCGAATACATCGCCCTCATCAACAAAGCCGGAATCATCGAGCAGGATGCGCCACGCCGCTACATTGATATCCGCGAACCGGTCACCATCGAGTCCAACGGCTCGATCCTCGTCATTCTCCCAGATTCAAAATTGCGGGTCTCCTGCACGCAGGTCGGTCCCGAGGGGCGTTTCACCCAATTTCTTTCCACGGAAATCACTCCTGAGATTTACGAAAAAGAAATCGCCCCCGCCCGCACCTTTGTTTTTTACGAGGATGTGAAGCCCCTCATGGATAAAGGCCTCATCAAAGGCGGGAGCCTCGAAAACGCCATCGTCGCCAGAGGGGAGAGCGTCCTCAGCAAAGAGCCGCTTCGCTTCCCGGACGAGTTCGTTCGCCACAAGATTCTTGATATCGTTGGAGATCTCGCGCTCTCAGGTCGTTTCATCCGCGGGCATGTTGTTGCCGTAAAACCCGGCCACGGCATCAATACCGAAGCCGCCAAACTTCTCGCCGAGCGCTTCAACGCCGTCGCGCCAGCCGCAGCCAAACCCGTTGCCGCCTCGCCGGGCGCTCTCGACATCAATGCCGTCATGCAGATCCTCCCGCACCGCTATCCTTTCCTCATGGTGGATCGCATTGTGGACTTCGATGGCGAGTTGAAAGCCACCGGCGTGAAAGCTGTCACCATCAACGAACCGTATTTTCAAGGACACTTTCCCAACCATCCCGTCATGCCAGGCGTTCTTCAACTCGAAGCCATGGCTCAGGTCGCCAGCATTATCATGATGCGCCGCACGGAGAATGAGGGGAAAATCGGCTACTTCATGAGTGCCGATGAAGTCAAATTCCGCAAACCCGTCATGCCCGGTGACACACTCTTCATCGAGTGCGAACTCACCAGCGCTAAAAAACGCCTCGGCAAGGCCGCTTGCCGCTGCTTGGTCAATGGCGAGGTCGTCTCCGAAGGAATCTTGCTTTTTGGTCTTGTCGATAAATGACAAAAATCCATCCCAGCTCGGTCATCGACCCCTCTGCGACTCTGCACCCCGGTGTTGAGGTCGGGCCATTCTGCCACATCGGCCCTCAGGTCGAGATTGGGAGCGGCACTCGTCTTCTCGGCCATGTATCTATTGCAGGACCGACACGCATCGGGGAGGGGAATATCTTTTATCCTTATTGCTCGATCGGTCAGCGCTCGCAGGATCTGAAATACACCTCCGAGCCGACCTTTCTGGAAATCGGAAACAACAACTCATTTCGAGAATTTTGCACCGTCAACCGTGGCACCCTGCCGGGAACCAAGACGGTCGTTGGCAATCACGGAAATTTTCTCGCCTACTCGCACATAGCGCACGACTGCATCGTTGGTGACCATGTTATTTTTTCCAACAACGGCACAATCGCAGGTCATGTCACTGTCGAGGATCATGTCATTATCGGCGGCCTTTCCGGAGTCCATCAGTTTTGCCGCCTGGGCCAGCATTCCATCGTGGGTGGTTGCACGAAAATTGTTCAAGATGTCCCCCCCTATATGATCGCTGATGGCAACCCGGCCGAAGTCCGTGGCATCAATCAAGTCGGACTCGAGCGGCGAGGTTTCGTGGCCGAAGACACGCGCACGCTTCGCGAGGCCTACCGCCTTCTTTACCGCTCGAACCTGAATGTGAAACAGGCCTGTGAAAAAATCGCTTCCGATTTTTGCGGACCTGATGTCATCTCCCGCTTGCTGGCCTTTGTGGAGTCGAGTCAGCGGGGTATCATTCGCTAACCTCAATCACCGCTCTGCCCACCGTTCACGCCTACGCAGCCCACTCGCCAACCTCTCCGCTCGAACCTTTCACCTACGAACTCCCGCCCATCGGGCCCGAGCATGTGGACATCCGCGTCGAATACTGTGGCATCTGCCACTCGGACCTCAGCATGCTCCGCAACGAGTGGGGTTTTTCCACATACCCGCTCGTCCCCGGTCACGAAGTCGCGGGACGCGTCGAGTCTGTGGGAACAATGGTTAAAAATCTCGCCCCCGGCGACCGTGTCGGCCTCGGCTGGTTTTCCGAAAGCTGCATGACCTGCCCCCAATGCATGGGCGGCGACCATAATCTCTGCGCCACGGGCGAGGGGACCATTGTCGGCCGCCATGGCGGCTTCGCCGACCTCGTTCGCTCCACTGGGCCTGGGCCACAAAACTTCCTGACTCACTCTCTTCTGTCAGCGCCGGACCGCTCTTCTGCGGCGGAATCACGGTCTTCAGTCCCATCCTTGAATTTGGTGTCCGCCCCACGGATCGCGTCGGAGTCATCGGCATCGGCGGTCTTGGCCATCTTGCTGTCCAATTCCTGAACAAATGGGGATGCGAGGTCACGGCCTTCACCTCATCGCTCGACAAAACCGAGGAACTCAAAAAACTCGGCGCCCACCGTGTTGTGAACTCACGCGACGCAGAAGCCATGAAATCCGAAGCCAACCGCTTCGACTTCATCATCAGCACAGTCGCCGTTCCGCTCGACTGGATGGGTTACATCACCGCACTCGCCCCCAAAGGCCGCCTCCACACAGTCGGCGCCATTCCCGAACCCGTCTCGCTCGGCGCATTTCCGCTCATCATGGGCCAGCGGTCCTTTTCTGGATCCCCCCTCGGCAGCCCCGCCACCACCGCGCGTATGCTCGACTTCTGCGCCAGACATCAAATCGCCCCGTTCGTCGAGGAATTCGCCCTCTCGGATGTCAACGCGGCCCTCCACCGACTCGAAAAGGGCAGTCCAAGATACCGCATCGTTCTCAAAGCCTGATCGAGGCTGCTAGGTTTCGCAAAAATTCCGAAAAAACCTTTGCCAAACCCATTCGGAAAATCGATATTCCCTGCCCCCGTCAATTGCCTCGTGGTGTAACGGTAGCACTGCAGATTCTGGATCTGTTTGTCATGGTTCGAATCCATGCGAGGCAGCCACCCTCATAAACACTCGCTCTGCGGGCGGGTAGGGTTTAAAAATAGCCAAAGTGGGAAAGAAAGTGGGAGAATGTCCACGGATTTCCTATCATCGGAGCTTGGAAAGGCTTTCATTCATGGAACTTCACCTTCCGTGGCACGAAATACAAAGCCGCGCAGAGTGAGCTTCTCAAGTCCGTGCGCGGAGTGGCGCAGGAAGCCAAGGCGGAACCCAAAGCAATCCGCGAAGTCAAAAAAGACCAAAGCAGCGCCCAAGGGCGAGGCCCCCGACAACCCAAGTTAATGCAGAAACCAAAAAAAAGTCCGAGAGTAATAACCAAGCAACCGAGCAGCCTAACCCAAGTTTCGCATGGGTGACTGGAAAACCGCATAAAACCTAGGGGGGCTTTCCAAAGGCACTACAATCTCTTCAGGCCGGGAACAGTTGTTTTTGCTTCGGCAATTGCTGGGCGGAACATGCGTGAAGCTGGGATTTGAAAATAAAAGCAGCGGGGCGAGGCACTATCACTTGCGCATCGGTGGAAAGTCATTGGACGATTTTCTGGGGCAGTGAAAGTAAAATCAGAAAACAGCCGATTCATCATCCATGAGCTTCCGCAGGCTTTTGAGCGGGGGAGCCGACGACGAGATTCGAACTCGTGACCTATCGATTACGAATCGATTGCACTACCACTGTGCTACGTCGGCGTTTAAATAACTGATTTCCAACTGCTTTTGCTTCTGAAAAATGATCTAGATTGACTATGCGAATATACTGTGTATGTATACTTTAATTTCCTCATGCCCACAAAAACTGTCAAATCCAAAAGCACAAATAAAATCTGGAATAAAGTTGCGGGGTTGTCAAATTTTTACCGGTATAAAAATGGCAACTATTATTTCCGAGGTAAAGTCAAAGGAAAAATTCGCCCAATTTGCCTTGATACACAAGACAAGGATATAGCCAAAAGAAAACTGCTGGAAGTTCAGCGTCAGATCAAATCGTCCATCGGTGAAATAACCTTCATCGAACTACTAGACCTCTACAGGAAGTCGCGCGGGGGACGAAATGAAAAAACCATAATGGATGTTTACCGTAGACTCAAAAAGCATCCTGCAACGGCTCGTATGCTAGTGCGAAAAATCAAGCCAGTCCACATCACAGAATACTTCGCGTGTATTGACCTCAATCCCAGAATGCACAATCTAAATGTCGAAACACTGAAGGCTGCACTTCAGTATGGCGTAGACAACGATTACCTCCTTACAAACCCCTTTTCGAAACTTCACAGGTTCCGTAAAAAAACCAAAAGAATCGTTCCTGTTATTCCGACTCTGGAAGAATTCGAAATCATAATGCTGTATATTCTTTCGAATACATATTCGGATACAGCAGAAAAAGCCTACGACCTAGGAATGTTTATTGGTCTTGCTGCGCTTGGTGAAGCCGAAGCACGAAACTTAAAGTGGCAGGATATCAATTGGGAAACGCAAAGAATAAAAATAAAAAGAATCAAGACAGATACCGACTTCGAGATTCCAGTTTACAAATGGTTAAAGCCACATCTTTTAGATTTATTTGAACGGTCTGGGCAACCTAAAGTTGGTCAAGTATTTAAATTGAAAACAATAAAAAGATCATTGGAATCCGCTTGTGAATCGCTGGGATTTGATCTCTTTACCCCTAGAAACTTGCGACAGATGGGAATCATTCATCAGTTGGAAATTGGTTTAAAGCCAAAAATTGTGGCAAAGTATCAAGGTCACCAAGATGGAGGAATTTTGATTATGAACACATACTCGGAGGTCATAAATCGGGACGAAGATAAAAATCTGAACTTGATTTTGTTGAACTTAGGAGTTGTCGAGTGATCAAAAAGTATATTTTACCTTAAATTTTTCCAATTCTTCCGAGGAGATACGGTAAGTTCGACCAGTTCGACGCGCTTTCAAAATCGGGTCTTTAGATCGATACTTATCACCGTGAACCCACCTGTATACTGTTGTATAAGATTGATTTAATTTTTTCGCGACTTCTTTCAAAGTAAGATCAGAAGATTCTGATTCGATATGTCCAGACAACATCCCAACTTGCTTTTGCAATTGTTCAATTTGCATTTTAAAAGGTGCGAGATATTGCTCAATAATTGGCTCTAAGTTGATAAAGGAACTAGTGTAGGGATTTTGAATTTTCATGAGCTTATCATATCAAGAAATTTATAATATGTCAATAGTCAAGTTGCTATTTTGTATATATTTATAAGTAGAATGAAATAAGATAAACTTAATCTATTTTTTGCATTTTACCTATATATATCCTCACACATATGAAATTTCAAAAATTTCATATGTGTTTTTTTCGTTCAAGCCAGCATTTTCTCTTTAAATGGGCTTTAGAATCGTCGCAACTGATGAGTGCTGTCACGATATTCCCTGACAACCCAAACCTCATATAAGCCATTTTAAAGCGATGGAGAAACCGCTGAATACGAAAAATGAAATGAAATAAAATCTAGATCGAAATGTTTATGATCCAGATACCCTAAAACCACGCATTTTTTGCAATATTTTTAGCATATTTTGAAGAAAAGTCCCTTATTCGTGCAATTTTATCCAAAGAAGTGAGTCATCTTGGCGCAGTATAAAACAATTACCTTGAATATTTTAGATTATCTTCCCATTGATCAGATGAGAAAATAAGGCTTCGCATCATTTATTACACCCAGTCAGTCAAAAAATTTTAGTTTTAGTCTAACGGTATTGTGTAACCTAATCGAGTTAGGCAAGCCTTGTTTATTAGTTCAATTGCTGCGTCTCTATCTTTTTCTAATACGCACAATCCATCGTGCATCGGTAAATTCCAAAATTCTGCCTTCATAAATACCTCATCAACGAAAATAGAAGATTCCAGTTGCTGCAAACACATCTGAAATGTTGTCTTTCTTTTCTTTAATTCTCTCATTTTCAGTGCGACATCTGGAAATTTCTCCTCATACCAACGACCGATTTCCAATACTTTAGGGTCTTTAGTAGCTCTTCCAGATAACCATTTTTGCAGCAATACCTTGATTTTATCTCTGGGATTATCTTTATCGACAAAAATCTCGTAAAAGTCCTTTCGAGCAATAGCCAAATATTGTTCCCTTTGATTTTTGTCTGCAATAAACGAAGCAATAAGATTA
>CANKXQ010000052.1 GCA_947487745.1 Spartobacteria bacterium
TTTGAAGCCTGTGTTGCGGCGGCAACCCATGTCAGGCAGCACGGTGCGGAGGTAGTCCTCCGGCAACTCCATGCCGATGTCTCGGTAAAAATCGCGATAGGCCGGATCTCCCGGATAGCCCTCGCGAGCGCTCCAGACCTGCTTGCTCGACTCGCGGTCTCGTCCAAAAACAGCCGGCCCGGCTGGAGTGAAATACGGCGCGTAAATAGCAAATCGCGGCCTCGGCTCGCCATACATGAGTCCATGAGCATCCACGACGAACCACCGCAGGTTTGCCTCCTGCAACAGGCTGTCCACGCGTGGCACATATCCGCACTCGGGAAGCCAGATACCCTCGGGAGGGCGCCCGAAGCACTCGCGATGGTAGTCGCAACCGATGAGAATTTGCGCCCGCATCGCCTCCGGCACAATCTCCATGAGCGGAAGGAAACCATGCGTTGCGGCACAGGTGATGATTTCAATAATGCCATCCGCCTGGAGTTGGGCGAATGCCCCGACGATATCCCGGTTGATTTCCCGTGTGTAAAAATCCAACGCCTCCGAGATGCGGGCGTGATAATGCCGCGCCACATCGCGCATCGCGGCATCATGCGCCGTGCGCTCGACCTCCATCGCCGCCAAATCGACGCCTCGAGACAGATAGCGCTCGGAGCGTGCCTGCAGCAGCGGATCCCGCAACATCGCGCAGAGTGGCGGCGTGAGGGTGAATGTGAGCTTCACGGGCGCCTTGTCGAAAACAAGGCGGCGCAGGTTTTTCAGAAGCGGAATGTAACACTCCAGAATGGCCTCAAAAAGCCAGTCCTCCTCTAAAAATTCCTCATGCTCTGGGTGCCTCACCCAAGGCAAGTGGGCGTGCAGGAGAAGGGCAAGAGAACCTTGATGCATAGGTGCGTCCCGGCATCATATCGAGCCCGGCGAACGCGACAAGCGCGCAGAGTTTCAATTGTTCCATCCACTCCAAGCCAGAAGGCCCTCAAGCGCTCTGGCGCGGTGGCTCAATGCATTTTTCACCTCTGGGCCAAGCTGTGCAAAGGTCTCGCAATGCCCCTCGGGAACGAAGAGTGGATCGTAGCCGAATCCGCCTGATCCTTTTTCCTGATTGATGATCACGCCCTCAACCGAGCCACTGAAAGCCGCGATCTTGCGACCCGCCCGCGCCAGCACGATCACGCAGCGGAAACGCGCCGAGCGTTGCTTGCCACGCACGCCCTCGAGCTTCTCCAAGAGCAATGCACGGTTCGAGGCATCCGTCGCTCCCGGTCCCGAAAACCTCGCCGACCAAACGCCCGGCGCTCCACCCAGGGCATCCACCTCGAGACCGGAATCATCCGCAATCACCCACCCGTCAAAATTCCCTGACACTGCAAGAGCCTTGAGCGTGGCATTCTCTTCAAAAGTTACCCCCGTCTCTTCCACCTCCCCCACTCCACTGATCGCAGAGAGATCCAGAACCTCAAAATCCGCACCCAGAATTTCGCGAATCTCAACGACCTTGTGGGCATTACGAGTCGATACAACCAAACGCCGCGAAATTGTGTTGTTCATAAGCGGTTTTAAACTCCAAGGCCGATTTTTTAGACAGACTATTTTTTATCCAACCCCAGTCACCATCGCAGCACCACAGCCCTTCGGGCACATCGGCGATGTGCTTCTCTCGCACTTCACAGTTCTTCGGCTCGAATGGCCCCATTCTGCAGCCGCGAAACGGAGTGAGAAAGGCATTTTTCGGGAGATTCTGAGCAGGGCGGTGTCTGTGCGTGGTTCCGCGTCTTCAGTGGAAATTTTTGGGCCATGCCGGAGGATGGCCCAATGTCGGCGCGCCGCTTCAGCTGCGAAGCAGCGTGAGCGGGATTAGGCGAGGGATTTGTGGGATCCGTCGCAGAAGGGTTGGGATTTGCTCTCGCCGCAGGAGCACCAGTAGTAGGTTTTGCCTGCGCCAACAGTGACGGGTGCGGGGGAATTTTGGGCGATTTTAGGTTTATTCATGGTTTGATTGCTGAGGAGTTTTAGCGGATGCGATAGGGTCCATCGCCGACGCTGAGGACTTCGATTTTTACATTCGTGAGGCCTTGTTTGGTGAATCCGAGGTCGTCGGCGACGGGTTTTGTGACATCGAGCATGCGGCCCCGGATGAAGGGTCCGCGATCGTTGACGCGGACTTTGGTTGTGCGGCCGTTTTTTAGGTTGGTGACACGGATGACGCAGGGGATGGGCAGGGTTTTGTGAGCTGCAACCTTTGTCCATGGCCAGAGTTTCTCACCAGTGGCTGTCTTGCCGGGGAAGATAAGGAAATGTTCGGAGTAATGCGAGGCGATACCGATCTCTCGATGGCCGATGGCGTCCCCGGGTTGCATGGGGTGATAGCGGATGCCGCGAATCGAGTAGGGCTTGGTTTTGTAGCCTTTGAAATTCGGCCCGAGGCAAGCGGTGAGCGGCAGGCAAATTGCGGCGATGAGTCCGAGGCGGAGGGTTTGCTGAAGGATTCGTTTCACGGTGTGGTGCGAGGATTCAACAATTGCAGAGCAGCCATACGCGAGGAAGGGATGCGTCCGCAATAGGTTTCAATCGCCGCCCTGGCACAAGGAGTGCCATCATGGATGCCAAGCACGCGGCAGAGTTCGCTTTCAAAAAACTCCAACGCCCGCATGGAGGCGGGGGAGCGGCTCAGATGCGCGGTGGCGCGTGAGAAGAGGTCGTAAATCTCGGGAAACGGCTCGCCGGGCTGTGTGACGAGGTCGATGAGTTCCGCGAAGTAGCCGCACAGAAAAAGATTCGACGCGGAGGTGGCGGCGAAAACCTCTACCAACCTCACTTCGCGAAGCGTGTGGAGGGAGCCTCTTTTCGGCATGGCGTAGCCGATCTCGGCTTTGTGAAAAAGATCTAAGCGGCCTGCGAACTGGCTTCCCGGACGCCTCGCCGCGCGGGCCATGGCGGTGATTTTGCCATGCCCGCTGGTGAGCCATGTGGTGATGAGACTCGTATCGCTCCAAGCCTGCTTGCGGATGAGGATGGCCTCGGTTTGTTCCATGGCGGCCCCGCCCGTATGTGGGCTTAGAGAGCGATGACCCGGGCGCTGTAGATGTCGGCGTCGGACGAGAGCTTGGTCATGACATCCGCTCCGGGCATGCTGTCGAGGTTCAACAGCGTGAGGGCGCGTCCACCCTGCTCTGTGCGGGAGAGGCTCATGCTGGCAATGTTGATTTTCTCGGTCCCAAGGAGCGTGCCGATATGGCCGACGATGCCGGGGCGGTCGCGGTTTTCGAGCATGAGAACAACTCCTGAAGGCGTGACTTCGACGGGGTTGCCGTTCACCCGCACGATGCGCGGATCGTTTTTGGCACCGAAGAATGTGCCGCCGAGCGAGACTTTGCTGTCACCGCTGAAGACGGCCACATGGAGCCATTCGTTGAAATCGGTCTGCTCGCTGGAGCGAACCTCTTGCACATCGAGGCCGATGGTGGAGGCCATGCTGCGGACATTCACGCTGTTCACTTCCTCGCCACCGGCGTGTTTGAGGAAGCCAGTGAGGATCGCGCGGCTGATCGCATCCGTGGGCATTTCGACAGCCTTGCCACCATAGGTGATGACAACGCGGTCGTTGCGCTTTGGAGCGAGCTGGGCAACGAAGCGACCCATTTTGTCACCGAGTGTGAGATAAGGTTTCACGACGGCTGCGGTCTTGGCGTCGATGCTCGGCATGTTGACGGCGTTTCGAATTTCCCCATCGAGCAGGGCGGCACGGATTGCTTGGGCGATTTCGATGCCGACGTTTTCCTGCGCCTCGGCGGTGCTTGCTCCGAGGTGGGGAGTGAAGACGATATTCGGAAGTTCGCGCAGCGGGAAGTCGGCGGGAGGTGGTTCGACCTCGAAAACATCGAGTGCGGCAGCTCCGACATGGCCGGACTTGAGGGCATCATGAAGCGCGTCTTCGGCGACAAGTCCACCACGGGCGCAGTTCACGATGCGAACGCCTTTTTTGCAAAGGGCCAGACGGCGGGCGTCGAGCATGTGGCGGGTTTCATCCGTGAGCGGCATGTGCATGCTGATGAAGTCGGCTTGCGGGAGGAGGGAGTCGATATCCTCGACAAGCTCCACCTGGAGGCTGCGGGCGCGGCTGACGGAAAGATAGGGATCGTAGGCAAGAACACGCATGCCGAAGGCCATGGCGCGGCGGGCAAGCTCCGTGCCGATGCGGCCCATGCCGAGAATGCCGAGGGTTTTATTATAGAGCTCGACGCCCTCGTATTTTTTGCGGTCCCAACGACCGGCTTTCATGCTGGCATCGGCTTGAGGGATGTTGCGGGCGATGCTGACGAGGAGGGAAAAGGCATGCTCGGCGGTGGAAATGGTGTTTCCACCAGGAGTGTTCATGACGATGACACCACGGCGCGTTGCTGCATCCACATCGACATTGTCCACGCCCACACCAGCGCGGCCGACGACCTTAAGATTTGTAGCGGCCTCCAGAACAGCGGCGGTCACTTTGGTCTGACTGCGGACGACGAGAGCGGAGAATTCCGGGATGATTTTGATAATCTCAGCCTCGGGCAGACCGGTTTTGACAACGACCTCGAGAGCGCCGCCGGCTGAGAGTTCATCGACTCCACTTTGGGACACGGGATCGGCTACGAGAACTTTAGGAGTGGAAAGGGACATTTTCTTTTCTTTCAGAATGGTGGATTGTGAATGTGAAGCATGGCGCCTGGAAGCGCTGGACTTTGGAGTTTATGGGAATTCACGAATCCGAAAATCAATTTTTATGAAATGGTCATATCGCATCGCCCGCATTACAGGCATCGATGTCAGGATTCATGTCACTTTCCTGCTTCTTCCGGCTTTTTTTGGATTCACTGGCTGGCACGAAGCGGGATGGCCTGGAGCCGTGGGCGAGGTTTCCTTTATTGTGGCCCTGTTTTTCTGCGTTCTGCTGCATGAATTCGGGCACGCCTTGGCTGGCAGGCACTATGGCATCCGCACGCCGGATATCACGCTCCTTCCTATCGGCGGAGTGGCGCGGATGGATCAAATTCCCGAAAAACCCTCGATGGAACTTGTCATTGCCATAGCAGGGCCGGCGGTGAATGTGGCGATTGCCACGGTGCTGGCAGGAATTCTCATGCTGACAGGAGGAATTCTGGCTGGGCCGGACAACACTCTGCGCGTCATGCTTCACAACCTGCTGGTAGTGAATTGCGGGTTGGTTATTTTCAATATGATCCCGGCTTTCCCAATGGATGGCGGGCGGGTGCTGCGGGCCTTGTTGGCGATGAAGTTCAGCCATCTTGGAGCGACTCGAGTGGCTGCTAGGACCGGGCAGGTGCTGGCGTGCGGATTTGCGGTGCTGGGATTTTTTGGGAATCCCATGCTGATGCTCATCGCCTTGTTTGTATTCAATGGGGCCCAGGTGGAATTGCAATACGCGGTTCAGCAGGATCAATACGAACAAATGCTGCGGGAAATCATGGCGAGGAACGACCCTCGACCATTTTAAAAACACAGCCTGCCCTTGCCGATCTCCTTGCGTTGAAGCTTCCATGCCGCCAGAATTCGCGAAGCCTCGGTTGCATTTTTTGAGGCCAACAAGCATGCCACTTCACTTTCTCGTTACGCCGGAACAGGCGGGTCAGCGTTTAGATAAATACCTCGGAGCCGGGTGCCCGGATTTCTCGCGTGCAAGGCTCCAGGCCTTCATTCGAGATGGACATGCTCTTGTGAACAAGGTCGCCGCGAAACCATCCTATCCCCTCCGCGACGGGGATGAGGTTGTTTTTGAAATTCCGCAGGAGACAGTCCCCTCACCTCTGGCAGCGCAAGATATTCCGATCGATATTATTTTTGAGGACGAGACGCTGCTTGTGCTGAACAAGCCTGCGGGGCTCGTGGTGCATCCCGGTGCAGGAAACCGCGAAGGCACACTGGCAAACGGATTGCTTCACCATTGCGGCGGACTGGAAATCGTGGGCGGCGAGGGTCGTCCTGGGATCGTCCACCGTTTGGACAAGGAGACATCGGGCTGCATTGTGGTGGCTAAAACCGAGGCTGCGCACAACTCGCTGTCGGCACAATTTGCATCCCGCGAAGTTGAAAAATCCTACCTGGCCCTTGCTGACGGGGTTCCGCGCATGCCTCACGGCAAGATCGACGCGGCCATCGGCAGGCATCCCGTGCATCGCCAGAAAATGGCGGTCGTCGATCGCGGTAGGGATGCCCTCACCCACTATCGAGTGCTTGCCAACAGCAATGGAAAATCACTCATCGAATGCCGCCCGCGAACGGGCAGGACGCACCAAATTCGTGTTCACTTGAAACACCTCGGGCATCCCGTGACGGGCGATCCTCAATACGGCAGGAGGGGCAGTGCGGAGCGGCATTACCTGCATGCTTGGAAGTTGGCATTCAAGCATCCCCTCACTGGAAAGCGTGTTCATTTCACAGCCACTCTCTCCCCGGATTTTCCGGACTGGGCGCTCGAAGCCGCACGGGCGCGCGAGGGCGACCGCATGGAGAAGTTTGCGTGATCAGGGAAGTCCGGCTCCACCATTTCCGCTGCTTCGAGAATCTGGATTTTTTTCCAGCCCCGCACCGCACCTGCATCGTGGGGCAAAATGCCCAGGGCAAGACTTCGATTCTCGAAGCCGTGTGCGTTCTGCTCCGACTTCAATCCCCGCGCACAACGACAACAACAGAACTAATCAAAAGCGGAGAGGATGGTTTTTCGATTGAAGGGCATTTTGGTGATACCCGCCTGCAATACCGTCACACGGCCGAGGGACGCGCGATTTCCCTCGATTCGAAGCTTCAGCAAAAATCGACAGACTACCTTTCCACCGCACGCATCACTTGGTTTTCCAATGCCGACCTTGATCTTGTGAAAGGCTCCAGCTCTGCAAGGCGGAGGTATTTGGATTTTCTCGGAACGCAATCCGTGCCCGGATACCGCAAGGCGCTGCGGGACTACGAACGCGCCCTGCGGTCGCGAAATTCCTTGCTGAAGGATGGGCGTCCCCGGCGGGAGATTGCAGCTTTTGACCAACCGCTTCTGGAGGCCGGAGAATTTCTGCTGTCGGCACGCGCAAAACTCACAGACTCGCTGGAACCCCATGCAGCCTCGGCATGTCTGGAAATCAGTTCTTCCTCAGACGACCTGAAAATCGAATACCGGCCTGGCTGCCAGTTCCCGTTTTCGGAGGCGCTCGCGGCTTCGCGCCTTGAGGAGGAGCGCCTGAGGCAGACTGTTTGCGGACCTCAGCGGGACGATTTGGATTTTCAACTCAACGCACTCAAGGCGTCGTCCTTCGCCTCGGAAGGGCAACAGCGAACCATCGCACTGGCGCTCAAAATCGCCCAAGCTCGCCATATCGAAGCCATGCACGGGCATCCCCCCGTGCTACTGTTGGACGACATCTTCGGCGAACTCGACACGGCGCGCCGCAACCGACTCCTTCAAGCGCTACCACCAGGTGCCCAAACACTCATTACGACCACATTCCTCGACTGGGCGCAGGATGCCGAGGAAATGACAGTTTTCAACCTGGCCGGGAAAATACTGACTCCGGCACCTTCCAAGTGAAGCGCATCGCCATCATAGGCGGCGGACCGGCAGGTTTGCGCGCAGCGGAAGTCGCGGCAGAAGCGGGCACTGAAGTGACACTCTTCGACGCGAAGCCCTCCGTCGGACGAAAATTTCTTGTGGCCGGAAAAGGCGGCATGAACCTCACCCACTCGGAACCACTGGAGGCCTTTGCCAGCCGCTACTCGGCATCCACAGCAAGCGGGGAGCCCTGGAGTTCGATATTAGCGGGATTTACGCCGGCAAATCTCCGCGATTGGGCGACAAGACTTGGGGCGGAGACTTTCGAGGCGGGAAGCGGCAGGGTTTATTTGAAAAATCTCAAAGCCGCCACGCTCCTAGGCGCTTGGGTGGCGAGGCTGAGGACCTTGGGCGTTCGCTTTGAAATGCGGCACCGCTTTGCCTCCGTGACGCTTGGTTCAACGATCCTGATCTCTTTCTCGAATGGCGCCAGTGCGGAGGCGGATGCGGTCATCCTCGCACTTGGCGGTGCATCCTGGCCGCAAACCGGCTCCGACGGGCAGTGGACAGGCGCTCTCGAAAATCTTGGCACTTCCA
>CANKXQ010000053.1 GCA_947487745.1 Spartobacteria bacterium
CGAGTCCCTCGCCGGGCGTTCCGCAGCCGTGACGCGAAGACACTTCGGCCGCACGATGAGGCTCTTCGCTCCCCTCTACCTCTCGAATGAATGCATCAACTCCTGCGCCTACTGTGGATTTTCCCGCGAGAATGCCATCCAGCGTGTGACCCTTGAGATCGAGCAAGTCGCCGCCGAGGCGCGGCATCTCACCGAGGAGGGCTTTCGCAACATCCTTCTCGTGGCGGGCGAACATCCGAAATTTGTGTCCGGCCCCTATCTGGAAATGTGTGTGGCGCGACTGCGTCCGCTGGTTCCCGCTCTCTCGATCGAGGTCGCGCCTATGGAGACCGCCGACTACCTGCCAATCGTTCGCGCCGGCGCTGAGGGGCTCGTGGTTTATCAAGAGACATACCATCGAGAGACCTATCCGAAAGTTCACCTCGCAGGACCCAAGAAGGATTTCGATTGGCGTCTGGACTGCCCAGAACGGGGATACGATGCGGGATTCCGCCGCCTTGGTGTGGGAGCACTTTTTGGATTGGCCGATTGGCGTTACGAGGCTGTCGCGCTTGCCGCACATCTGGAATACCTTCAGCGCGTATGCTGGAAGGCCCAACTTACCGTCAGCATGCCACGACTTCGCCCCGCCGCCGGTGAATTTGAGCCGACACATCCCCTCCCCGACCGCGAGTTTATCCAACTCCTCTGCGCGCTGCGTGTCACATTTCCAGCGATTGGCATTGTCTTGAGCACACGCGAACCGGCTCCCCTGCGCGACATCATCGCTCCACTCGGCGTCACCATGATGAGTGCCGGAAGCCATACCGAACCGGGCGGCTACACCGGCCAAGGCCGCGAGGCGCTTCATCTGACAGTGAAGGGCAAAATTGTGCCCGACAGCGGGGCGGAAGCCGCCACGGAACAGTTCTCAATCTCCGACGACCGTGATCCCCGCACTGTCCAAAGCGTCCTTCATCGCATGGGACTCGAACCCGTCTGGAAAGATTGGGACGAAGCGATTCTCAGCGCGGTATGAAAATCCTAATCAATGGCGAGACGCGCCAATTCGAGGGGTCAAAAACCATCACTGGCCTGGTTGCCGACCTTGTTCTTGAACCAAAGATGGTCCTCATCGAGCACAATGGCACTGCACTTCACCGCAGCGAATGGAGTGGCTGCCTCCTCTCGGAGGGAGACCGCATCGAGATTCTTCAAGTAGCCGCCGGCGGGTAATCCACAAGTGCTGCGGCCAACCCGCGCTTGTCAGCGACTTCCGTGAGCGAGCCGTCAGGAAGAAGGATTCCAAAACCCTCGCCATAGGAAGTCCCATTCACCACGCAGGCATCGGTGCGGCACTCGCGAATTTGCGCCGCCCCCTTTGCAAGAGCCGCAGGCCTGTCGCCGTCCAACTCGTATTTCCACCCCACGATGAACGCCTGCGGAACCCACTCCCGCAAACGGGGCAGGATTTTTGGCGCAGGCTCAAGGTGCAGGGTGAGCGCCCCGTCGCGCGTGGGGATTTTTTTCATCCCAGCAGCACCTTCAATGGATGCGACCTGAAAATCACAGAGTGCGGCTGCGTGAAAAATCGCTTTCGGCGCGGCAGGCAGGCTTTGAAACAAGGCGGCCAGCGAGTCGTTTGTCGAAAACACACGGACATCTATGCCTTCGGGTGCAGGAAATGTGCTCCCCTCCCCGCGCAGGCAAATCACATCCCACCCAGCCACCTGCAATGCTTGAGAGAGAATCGAGCCGATTTCACCCGTTGCAAAATTCGTAATGCGCCGCACCGAGTCGATCGGCGCCGAAGCCGGACCGCAGGTGACCACGGCGAGCGGCTTGAGCGAATAGAGCGAGGACGAGAGCATCAGGTTGTGAGTTATTTACACCCTCTGTGCTCTCTGTGTCCTCTGTGGTCAACCCCGACTCAATGCCGGAAATGCCGCGTTCCCGTGAAGACCATCGCAACGCCTTTTTCATTGGCCGCTTGGATGACCTCGGGATCGCGCACCGAGCCACCTGGCTGGATGGCTGCCGTGGCTCCCGCCTCGGCGGCGGCAAGGAGTCCATCTGGAAACGGGAAAAACGCATCACTGCAAACGACACTGCCTTTTAAGGAGAGTCCGGCCTCTTGAGCCTTCCACACAGCGATGCGTGAGGAGTCCACACGCGACATCTGGCCTGCGCCGATGCCCAAAGTGCGGTCGGGGCCAGCATAGACGATGGCGTTGGATTTGACATGTTTGACTATCTTCCAACCGAATTCCATCGCCTCGATCTCGGCCTTGGTCGGCGGGCGTGTGGTGACGACCTTGTGCTCGAGTTCGGGGATTTCGGCCGTGTCGGAATCCTGAACGAGCAAACCTCCCAACACGCTGCGGATGTCGCGTCCGCTTTGGGTGAGCGGCTTGAGCACACGCATGAGGCGGAGATTTTTCTTCTTCTGAAGCAGCGAGCGGGCCTCGGAATCGAACTCGGGGGCAATGATGACCTCGCTAAAAATTTCACAGATCGCCTTGGCCAGTGCGAGGGTGATCGGTTGGTTACAAATGATGATGCCACCGAATGGCGCCTGCTTGTCAGTGGCAAAAGCTTTTTCCCAAGCCTCACGCAGGTCGGAATCGCTGCCGACACCACAGGGGTTCGTGTGTTTCAGAATGGCAACCGTCGGCTTACTGAACTCGGAGATAAGACCGGCGGCGGCGCTGATATCCAGGATGTTGTTATAGGAAAGTTCCTTTCCATGGAGCTTCTCGAAATACGAGCCGAAGTCGCCGTAGAGTTCGGCCTGCTGATGCGGATTCTCGCCGTAGCGGAGGCGCATCTCGAGCGGGTAATCGAGGCTGAATCGACCGCAGGTCTGCTGCTCGCGATTCAGGAAGGAGGAAATCATGCCGTCGTAGTGCGATGTCGTGGCGAAGGCCTTGATCGCCATCCGCTCGCGCAGGACCAGCGTTGTGCCGCCATTTTCTTCCTGCATGTCAGCCAGCACGGCCGCGTAGTCGGAGGGATCCGTGACGACGCAGACCGACTGATAGTTCTTCGACGCGCTGCGAATCATGGAGGGTCCACCAATATCGATCTGCTCGATGGCCTCGGCGAGGGTCACATCCTCGCGGGCGATGGTGGACTCGAAAGGATAGAGATTCACCACCACAAGGTCGATCGGACGGATGCCATGCGCCTTGGCCTGTTCCTCGTGCTCCTCATTGCCCCGGATGTAAAGGAGTCCGCCATGGATTTTTGGATGCAGGGTTTTGACCCGGCCCTCAAGGATTTCTGGCGAACCGGTGAAATGGGAGACCTCGGTGGTCGGAATGCCCACGGCTTGCAGGGCCTTGGCCGTGCCGCCGGTGGAGAGAATTTCGATACCGTAGGCATGCAGCTCACGGGCAAAATCGACAATCCCGGTCTTGTCGGAAACCGAGATCAATGCGCGTTGGATTTTCATTATTTAGAGAGAAAAAGTTAGTGATCGCGCGCCGGGACTTCAACATCCAATCAGCGCGCGGAAGGGCATCAGCTCAATGTCTGGAAGCCCTCAAGGCAGCGAGGGAATCGACACTTCCGGATCAACCTCAGCTTGATAATCAACGCCTGGGAGTCCGAAACCGAACAGACGCAGGAAGCTCTCCTGGTAGCCGGCAAAGTCGGCGAGTTCCGCGAGATTCGAAGTCTCCACGGCGTCCCACCGCTCGCTGATGACTTTCTGCACGGCATCCGTCATCTCCCAATCATCCAGACGAATCCGGCCCTCGCTGTCCGTGGCAGGCTCGGCATTCGCCAGGCGATCGCGGAAAAGGCGGTCCATCTGCTCGATGCACTCCTCATGCGTGCCACCGGCTTTCATGATTTTATAGAGAAGCGAAATATAGAGCGGCACAACGGGAATTGCCGAACTCGCCTGCGTGACGAGCGCCTTGTTCACCGAAACCCAGGCCTTGCCGCCAAGCGGTGCGAGTTTGGAGTTGAGTGAAGCACAGCAACGCTCCAAATCCTGTTTTGCGCGGCCGATGGTGCCATTTTTGTAGATCGGCCAAGTGAGGACCGGACCGATGTAAGAATAAGCCAATGTGCGAACGCCAGGCGCGAGCACTCCGGCGGCCAGCAGGTCATCCATCCACATCTCCCAATCCTCGCCACCCATCACAGCCGTGGTGTGAGCGATCTCCTCGTCATTCGCAGGTTCAATCGAAATCGAATTCACCTCACCATTGCCGGTGTTGAGATTTTTGTTCGTGTAAGACTCACCGATTGGCTTGAGCACAGATTTAAAAACCTCGCCCGTCTTCGGGTGCGTTCGGCGGGGCGAAGCAAGGCTGTAGATCACGCAGTCCACCTGGCCCAAATCCGCCTTGATGGCTGCAATGACCTCCTGCTTCATGGCGTCCGAAAAGGCATCACCATTGAAAGACCGCGCATAGAGTCCGGCATCAGCAGCCTCCCGCTCGAACGCGGCAGAATTATACCAACCCGCCGTGGCCGTGCGTCCACCCTCTGCCCCGCGTTCAAAAAACACACCAATCGTGGCGGCATTCGCTCCAAAAGCCGCCGCAATCCGCGAAGCTAGGCCATAGCCGGTGGAACTCCCGATCACGAGAACCTTCTTGGGCCCGTTCGCCAGAGGCCCGCGTTTTTTAACAACCGCAATCTGGTCGGCAACATGCTTCGCGCATCCCGTAGGATGTGCAGTGGTGCAAATGAATCCACGAATCTTAGGTGAGACAATCATATCGACGACAGACTGAATGCCGCTGGAACTTCACTCAATATTTTTGTTCGCGTTGGAGAGATTCAAAGGCCTGCGCGAGTGGTTGAACGAACTCACTCAGGAACGCGGTCTCGTGAGATGGTGGGCTTATTTTGAAATGGTCTTGGCCCTTTGGTTTTGTGATCCGGCCGAGTTTGAAATTTGGGTCAGGCGAGGACGCAGACCCTCCAAATCTGGAACTTTGAGGCGGTCGAACTGCGTTTTCATCCCACCCTCAGGTTTGAGAATCCGTTTCGCGGATTATGGCGGAGGAGGTGGGATTCGAACCCACGGAACCTTGCGGCTCTCCGGTTTTCAAGACCGGCGCAATCGACCACTCTGCCACCCCTCCTTCGTAATAATAATAAGCAGTTTAATTTCTCAGGCCTATAGACTGGAATACTGCTCGTTGCCGATTTACTGCCAATTAAGCGAAATCCCAGCAATCCAGTGCGCCAACAATTAAAGAAATACTATACAGATCGCGAAAGCGTCTTCGCAAGTTTTTCGTCGCAGCAAAGCGCAAAAATTAGACACTGAACCTGCTCAGCGATGAACTGACAGGATCAATCGACGCGCAGAAGTGAAAAATACGATTTTCATCGCACGGCCATTCACAACAGCAAAAAATCTCAAAGGATGTCCGAAACTCACTCAACCATGAGCCAGTGCAAGAATGATGGGCATTTCGCGACAACTCACCGCCACAGTCACAGAGACGCCGCATCTATGGCTGCTCGGCATGGCACTCCACCCCTCTCGCCGTGAGCCGGAATATTCCGCTGTTTATTGCCTTTCGCGTGTTCTTCAATGCGCGCTTCTACTACCCGGTTCTTGGGGTTCTTTTCATGGATCTGGGATTGAGTCTGGAGCAATACGCGACCTTGAATGTGATTTGGGCGGTGACCATTCTGCTATTGGAAATCCCGTCTGGCGCGCTGGCGGATGTCATTGGCAGGCGATGGATGGTCATACTTGCAGGAGCCCTCATGGTTTGCGAAATGGCGGTATTCGCCTTTGCTACAGTGGGAGACTGGCTTTTCCCGCTGCTGGCCCTCAATCGCATCCTGAGCGGGGTGGCGGAGGCCTGTGCGAGCGGCGCGGATGAAGCACTCGCCTACGACTCACTGCCAGTTGAGGGTCGCGAGAAACGGTGGCTCGGCGTCTTGGCAAACCTGATGCGATGGTCATCCGGCGGCTTCTTCATAGCTATGATCCTCGGGGCGCTGGCCTTTGACCGGCATATTTGGGAAGCGGCTGCGAATCTCGTGGGCTGGAGCGGCGGGATAGGCAACACCACTCGCTGGCCGGTTTATCTGACACTGGCCACATCCGTGCCGGCGTTGATTTGCGCTTTGGCCATGCGAGAACCGCCGACTGCTGGTGAGTCGCAGTCCAAGCGTCATCCGGTGCGTGAGGCACTCAACAATATCTTGATCGGGGCGCGGTTTGTTTTCTTCAACACCCGGGTTCGACTGCTCCTGCTTTGTGCCATTTTGTTCGACTCTCTCGTGCGCTTGTTCCTCACCTTCAGCAGCAACTACTATCGGCTCATCGAGATTCCGGAATTTGTAAATGGTCTCCTCGGCTCGTTCTATGCCTTGCTGGGATTCTCGGCGGCATCCATCGCCCGGCGCATGGCATCCCGGCTCTCGCCAGTGCGGGTATTCTGTGTGCTGGCAGTTCTGGTTTTTGTCGGCCTCATCGGCCTATGCTTCGCGACGCCAGTTTGGGGTGTATGGGTGGTAATTCCCTTGGGTCTCGCGATGCCCATGATGTCGTATTTCGTCTCAAGCTACCTCAACCAATGGACCGATTCCGCCGTGCGGGCCACGATCCTGAGCTTTCGCGGCATGGCGCTGAATATAGGTTACGCCCTCAGTGGAATCGGCTTCGCAAGCCTCACAGCCAGCATCCGCGCTTCTGGCACCTTAACCTCGGAAGACGCCATTTTTGGAAAAGCCCTGCTCAGCCTACCCATCGCATTCGCCATCGGCTGGGTGGCACTCACCCTCGTGGCATGGCGAAGCCGGGGGAAGATTTCAGGCACTTCCTGCGAGTAATGTCGTCTGGCAGCCAGGATGGATGCCCCACATCGCGCTATCGCGCGCGGGAGTCGGTCAGGAAACGCAGCGCCTTGGCGGGGTCGCCTTGGGTGTCACGCACAACGGCGAGGAAGACGGGCAAGGTGGCGTTGTATTTTTTCAAAAACGATCGATCTCCTGCGCATCCATACATGATGTCATCGCAGAGGCTGCCCTCGAGGAAGCACTGGGCTTTACGAATGATGCGGGGCAACCAAGCAACGCCTTCGAATTCGACGGATTTTGGCGGCAACTCGCTTTCCTGAACAATCCGCGATGGCGGGCGACCCTGAAGCGTTGTGTGAAAATAGTCCGCCCGCATTTGGGCGAGTTCTACGAAGACCGCCTTATCCGGCTCGCCGTAGCGCGCGAAGTCGTCCACCGCATCGTAGAGAGACTGTGCCGAAATACCGAACTTTGCCAGGGCTTCGAGATCGGCTGGAGCGAGGATGTGCGAGGGTGTGCGGCAGCCGGTGCGATAGTTCGCGCTGGCTTTTTCGTGAAGTTGATTGAGTTCGTTATTCATTTTGGGATTCGACGATGCCTTGTTCCAGGAAACGCACACGCTGGTCGACTCTTGGCAGGAGGATGGTGACGGTGAGTCCCCGGCCGGGCGAGCTTTCGAGAATGACCTCACCGCCGTGGGCTCTGACGATGCGCCTGACGATTAAAAGGCCCAATCCATTACCGCCGGATTTGGTTGTGAAATAGGGCTCGAAGATGCGGGTGATGTTTTCCGGCGATATGCCACCTCCGGAGTCCATGAAGACGACCCGCACGTGGGTGGCATCGGCGGATGTGCTCACGCGCAGGATGCCGCCGGAATTCATCGCCTGAAACGAATTGCGGCAGATGTTGTAGAAGGCCTGTTTGATCTGATCGCGGTCGATCTGAAGCAGCGGCAACCCCTGCTCGAGCTGCTTCTCGACAAGCACGTCGCGGTCCTGGATTTCCACATGCAGAAAATCAAAGACCTCATCGACGATGCGGTTGATGTCCGCTGGTTCGGGATTGAGGCTCTGCGGGCGGATGGCGCGGAGAAACTGGGTGATGATGTTGTCGAGGCGCGAAACCTCGCTTCGGGCCACCAGCACTGACTCTTCAAGCTTGGAGCGAAGTTTTGGCGGAGCCTTTTCCAAGTTCCGCTGCATGAGCTGAAGGTGGATGTTCAGCGAGTTGAGGGGATTGCCAA
>CANKXQ010000054.1 GCA_947487745.1 Spartobacteria bacterium
AAGGTCGAGTCCATCCTCAACGAAATGCGCTCTATTAGCCAAGAAATCCTTCTCAAATCCGCTCCCGGAACCCGTAAAAAATCAAACCGTAAAATCATCCTAAAAGGCTCTTAACTTAGCGCCATTCTTGCCTGACCCGGTGCGCCGGCAGGCGAGGAAGCAATTCAGGATTTGGCTGAAGAATCCGCAGCACCCTTCGCTGCATTTCAAACCGGTGGGAAGCTATTGGTCCGCGCGGGTGAACCGCGATATTCGCGTCATCGCTTCCCTCGGCGACGCCAAACTCCCGGAGGCCGAAAAATCTCTCATCGCCAGCGCGGTCGAGCGCCGTATCCATGGCGAAGGCGATTTCTTTGACTCCTCTCTCTCCCCGGAAGCAAGCGCATGGGTCGATCGCATCGTTCAGCTCGCAGGCCGCTCTCAAGCCGCCAGACCCGTTCCCCAAGCCACTGTGGACGGCGTTATTCTCGATTCCATCGAGACCACCGATGTCGTGGAACTCGGACCCGAACTCCTCGCCCTCAAAGCCTGGGAGGAGTTGCGTTTTACACCGATGCTTGAGGACCTGGGCATGAACCCCAGCGCCATTGCCACAGCCCAGCTCATGGTTTCCAACCGCCTCATCGAGCCTCTGAGCGAATGGGCTTTGATCGATTGGTCCTACCGCACCGCTATCCCCGAACTCCTATGATTCCTCGTCCTCCCGGAACGAGGGAAGGCTGGGCTTGGTGAAACGCCTTTTTTTAGTCCGCCCACTGGCTGGCACAGCAGCAGCGTTATCCTTCTGGACACCTCATTCATCACATGCCGCACCAGTTTTTTACAATGGCTCAGGAGACCTTGATGATAAAAAAAGCTGGGCCGGGCATATCATCCCGACATCGCGCGACGAGGCCATTTTTGATGTCGTGAAAAGCGACATCTTCAGCACGGGGGCCCTCAACTTTGGCAACATCGTGTGGAATAACAATACCAGCGCAAGTATTGCATTGTAGGCAAAAGGCATTACTCGATATCTCACTCTCACAGGAGAAATCGCGGGCGAGGCAACCATTAAAGCAGGCGGATCAGAAGGGGATCTCTTGCTCATGGGAGAAAATGCCAAATCGAACACTCTGAAATTTGAAGCACTCAAAGGCAACGGAGAACTCCAGATAAAACTGGATGCGGACGGGAACTTTAATGTCCTCAACGCCGGACCAACTCTCGATATTTCAATAGTCGTCACAGGTGATAAATCCCTCACCAAGACGGGAGAAGGCACGCTCATTTTCGGCGCGGGCAATACTTATACCGGGGCGACAACGGTCAAATCCGGCACGCTCAAAGCCAACGCAACGAACGCCCTCGGCACGACAAAGGTCATTGATGTGCAAGGCGGTTCGCTGCTTGTCGCGGCATCCGACACGCTCAACGACAAGGCCGATATCCTTACGGGCAACGCCAAACTCGAGATGAGTGGCAAAGACATCACCGAGTATGTCGGTGCCCTCACCCTCACGGGAAACTCCGTGATCGATGTCCGCGAACTCCAAGGCACGAACAACGCATTGCATTTCGCTTCCAGTTTCTTGGAGCAGGGTTGGGCCAAAAACACTAGCCTCTCGATCTGGAACTGGGATTTCAGCGGTGACACCCAAATCTACTTCGGTTCCGATGCGAAAGGTCTGAGCGAAATTCAACTGCAGCAAATCTCTTCCTACAGCGACTTTGGAAAAAGCTTCATCGGAAACGCCTTCATACAAGAAGACGGTGAAATTTCGACGATTCTCTGAAGCGCAGACCATCGTCGTTTCCCTTCTTCTCCTGCTTGGCGCGGTCGGCCATTCCATCGCGAGAAGCCGAAGGAGAAACAAAAAATTCACATTACGCGGCTTTGACCACTCTCAATCTCAGACATCCTGACATCATCCACGAAAAATGGTGGGGGGAAAGCTCCAAGCATTTATCCAGCGACTTCGCCGACATAGATGCGGTGGGCTGCGCGTTTGGCGCGTTCGTGGGATTTGGCCTCGTGCTCCTCCGTTCGAAAACCTGCCCGTGATAGGCTGGTCAGAAACATGGGCTCCCGGTCAGCGGACCAGAATGCGACTCGCCCACCCGGTCGGAGGGCGCGGCGGATCATGGCAAGGCCTTTACCGTTGTAGATGCGCGAGTTTTTTGCCTGAACGAATGAAGTGGGGCCATTATCGACATCCAGGAGGATGGCATCGTAACGCGCTGGTCCGTTTTTGATGCAGTCGAAGACATCTCGTGTCAGGACTTCCACGCGGCGATCATTGAGCAGCTTGCCGTTGAGGTCCTGCAGAAACTCGCGATTCCAGGCAACAACCTCAGGCAGCAGCTCGGAAACCTGTGCAAAGGCATTTGGCCCGGAAATTTCCAGAACGCGCCGCAAGCTGAATCCCAGGCCCAGACCTCCGATGAGGATGCATGGACGCTCAACCGGGTAGCGGAATTTGCAGGCCAGTTCAGCGAGGAGGAGTTCCGAAACCGTGGAGTTTGAGCCCATGAGCTGTCGGCCGTTGAGTTTGAGAAAATACTCGCCATCGTGTTCATGAAGGGAAAAGCGAGCACCTGCCGGCGTCCGTGTCTCGGCAAGCTTGCGAAAGGAAATCATGCCGGGCAACCTAATCGCATCTTCCGGCATGTCACCCTCCGAATGCCTTGGAGACTCAGCCAAAGAGCGCTTGTCCCGCAGCGCTAAACAGCGCCGTCGAGGAGCGAGGTGATGGCGTCGCGGAATTTTTGAATGGTGAAGGGCTTTGAGAGAAAAGCGGTGCGGGGCAGGAGGGAGGCTTTCATGACGGCATCGCTGTCCGGCGCTCCGGAGATGAAGAGGACTGGGGTTTCGATGCCCCGGCTGCGGACTTGTTCGATGAAGGTGACTCCACTGGTGTAGGGGAAGCGGTAGTCACAGACGATGAGGCCGATCTCGGGGTCGGCTGCGGCATCGAAGGCGTTGGCGGTGTCGAGGTGGTGCACCTGCCGTCGGCAGTCCATGCTTTCGCAAAGGTCCTTGAGCGTCTCAAGCACGAGCGGGTCGTCATCAATCAAAAGTATAGGAGGAAGTGCGGCGGTGGTCATGGCTGGGGTGGAGTTAGTGCATTAAATCAAAGGCTGCGATTCTGGGCTCAGAGGCGCGAGCGGGTGCAGGCGGATTGAGTTTCTCTTCGAGGATGCGGGTGATGTATTCGGCGGCATGGCCATCACCAAAGACATTGGAGCCATTCGTCATGGACTCGTAAGCAGCGGGATTGGTGAGGAGGTTTTCGGTTTCGCGAATGATGTCCGGCACATCGGTGCCGATGAGCCGGAGTGTGCCCGCAGTAACGCCCTCCGGGCGCTCGGTTTCGCGTCGCAAGACAAGGACTGGCTTGCCGAGGGCGGTGGCCTCCTCCTGCACCCCGCCGGAATCTGACAGAACGAAGCGGGATTGACGGAGAGCGGAGAGGAACTCGTCGTGATTGAGAGGTTCGCAGAGCGAGATGCCAGGTTGATCCACGAGAACGGGTCTCACATTTTCACGCACCGAGGGATTCGGATGCAGAGGGAAGAGAAAGTGAATCTCGGGGTGCATTGCCGAGAGGTGCTTGATGGCAAGCGCCACCGAGCGCATGGGCGCACCGATATTTTCGCGGCGGTGGCAAGTCACCAGAATCAGTTTTTGTGGATTCTCCGGCACACCGGCGGGGAGGTGCGAGGTGGTGGTATGGCTGATCATCCACTGCAAAGCATCCACCACGGTGTTTCCCGAAACGAAGATTGAGTCTTCAGGGATGTTTTCAGCACGCAGAAGCGAAGCAGAGAAATCGGTTGGGGCGAAGTGCCAGTTCGCAAGCCGACTAAGCATGGTGCGATTGAGTTCCTCGGGAAATGGCGAGTAGCGGTCGTGCGAGCGCAGACCCGCCTCCACATGTGCCACGGGGATTTTATGGTAAAATGCACAGAGTCCCCCGACAAAGGCGCTCGTGGTGTCACCTTGCACAACGACGGCGTCGATGCGATTTCCATTGAACAACTCCCCGAGACTCGTGCTGAGCAAGGCGGTGAGGTCCCAGAGACTTTGCCGGGGACGCATGACGCGGAGGTCGAGGTCGGGAGTGATGCCGAAGCTGCTGAAAATCTGGGCCGTCATTTCAGCGTGTTGGGATGTGGAGATCGTGAGTGGCTGAAGCGTCTTGGATGCCTGCAAGCTACGAATCACAGGGGCCAACTTGATGGCCTCGGGGCGCGTGCCAACGATCACAGCAATGGTTTTTTTAGGTGAAAGAGAGGTCATATGGGGCTGAGTTGAAATTCAAATGGCATGCCGGTGCTGCGCTCGGTGATTTCATGCAGCTCGGCTTCCGAGAGAAGCCCGCTGATGCGGAAGATGATTCCCGAGTCGCGAATCTGGTGAACGGCCACACCGGCCCGTTCACTGAACCCCGGGCATAGAAGTTCCTCGGCCTCGAGGCCGACGGGTTTTTCGGATCCATTTGCTGTGGCGAGGCCTGATATTTGGCGGAGTGCCTTGAGGACCTTCGGTTGCTTGACGAGACCGAGTTGAATGAGGAGGCGATCCACCGGGCCGGAAATGAGTCGCCTCATATCGCGGATTCTTATGGCGTGCTCACGAGTGAGTTGGTCCGCGTCGACGAAGTATTCGATGAGGGCGTCCTCGCCGAAGCGCAGGGCGGCAAGGTCGTGGTGAAGCTTTGCAAAGGCCGGAGGTGCGTCGGCACAGAACGAGACTTCGGAGCCGAGAATTTCGTGGATGCGGGAGCTCACATTGGGATGGATCGGATTGAGGATACCAATCTTCCCGTCGCTGAGAGGAATGAGCCCGTGCAGTTCACAGAATACCGCCCCAAGGGCTTTGATGAGGGAGACACTGATGGTGAGACGCGAGAAATCGGCCTCTGCAACTCCGAGGTCGCCTGCCACGAGACGGCGGACTTTTTCGGTCGAGATCAATCGCAGGCTGATCATGGCATCCGCCAATGTGCGGGAACGTGTCATCTGAAATTGCCGGACACGGCGGCGATCCTTCTCGCTGAGTGCCTCGAATTCATCTCTCAGTGGGTGGTGCGGTTGACCATCCAGAATCCGTGCCGGGTAGATCATGTTTCGCAGCGCGGAGAGGTTCGAAGGGCGAAACAGCCTGGCTTCGATAGGAGCGCCGGCGATTTCAGCGACGGCCTGGATTTCTTCCTTGGAGGGCGGTTCGGTGAAAGCGAATGCCAGAGCACCATCATCGCCTGTCATGGAAGGCATGGCATGGTGTTGCACAGCTTGGGCCTCGGACCATCCATCAAGGGAATCCGGCGAGATATCTTCTGGAGTAATAATCTCCGGCTTGAGCCGCGAGAAGCGGGCCCAGATATCGATAAACTGATCCTCGTCGATGAGCTGCATATCGAGCAGGGCCCGGGGTGCCGAGAGGCCCCTGTGTTTACTGAGGATATCCTGCAACTCGGGACGGGATACATAACCCTCGTCTACAAGCAAATCCTCGACCGTGCGCGAGTATTCCTCGAGTTCCGCCGCGCCTGGAAAAACATGGCTCGTTTTGGTCCATGCGAGTGGTGCATTGAAGAGGCGGTGGCGCGTGTAGAGCCAAGCAGCGCGGAATGTCGCCCCCATGTTGATAAAATTCACCACAGGATAGCGAGGAATCGCAAAGAGGCCCTGGCGGAGACCATAGACATTGGACACGCAGGTCACCTTCTGGGCGACCCTGTAAACAAGAAGCGCGGTGCAGACGAGAACGATGCGCCAGAGAAGACTATCCGCCTCGAAGAGCGGGCGCACGAAGATCGAATTGCGGAAGCCCGTGTGCAGAACGGCAAATTCAAAGAGCACATAGCCCATCACGCAGTAGCCAGCGGCATTGATGCAATGGACTACCGGCGCGCGGCGGTCGCGGAATAGAGTATAGCGGACGGCGGGAGACCCCCACCAACCGCCATGCTGCCATCCTTGGAAGGCTGTGCCGACAATCCAACGCGCTTTTTGTTTTACGGCATCGATGAATCGCAGCGGGAAATTCTCACGAACGGCGACGCTCTCGGTGACTGTGCGCGTCGAGACGACATCGCCTTGGGCATTTCGCGTCACGATTTCGCGCTCCACCGGATGGTCGATGAACCCGGCGCGGAATCCTGCTCGGCAGAGTTCCAGACCCACCATGTAGTCCTCTGCAAGCTGACCCTCACGGAATGGGCCTGAGGCATTTTTTGAAGCTAAAAAATCGAGCGACTTGCGGGAGAATGCTGTGCCGACACCGGCGGATGGCACCACACCACCAATTGCCTCACGCGAATACATGTCCTTCACATGCCACTCGGCGAACTCATCGAGGTAGGAATTACCTACCCAGTAGCGCCAGGGATTGAGTTCCAGCGGAAAGACAGGAATCTGGCCCATGTCGAGGAGCGCGGGCACATAGTGGTTGTAAACCTTCAGCGTGAGCGGGTGCATGACATCCTCCGCGTCGTGAAGAGCAATGATCTCGTATTGGCGACGGCCAGGGATCTCCCGCGCCTTCATCACCTCAAAAATGGCATTGAGGCAATCGGCCTTGGATGTCGGACCGGGACGACGAGTTACCGCCTTGTGGATGCGCGGCGAGAGGCGGGTGAGTTCATCCACGCAGCGGTTCGTCTCTTCGTCATTGGGGTAAACTCCGATAAAGATGTCGTAGCGTTCGTAGATGAGAATCTTCCTGGCATAGTCGGCCATGCGGTTGATGATTCCGCCCTCCATCCATGCCGGGATGAAAATGGCGATGAGCTTTTCAGGTTCGTTTTTGAGCTTTTCGAGAGAGACCGGCCGGGCATTACGGTGGCCACGCAAGTAGCGCAGGAATTGCATATCAAAGAAGACATCATCGATCCCAAAAACGAGGAATCCGACGGCTGAGATATAAGCGAGAACGACAAATAGAGTGTGCAGAGTGTCCATAGGAATTACCAGCGGAGGGATAGGGCTACAGTGAGACGGAAATCCGAATAGTTCGCAGCCGTGTCGCCGCGTGTGTTGTTGCTGTTGCGTCCGAGGTAGGAACCGAAAACATAATCGACGCTGGTTGTGAGAACAGCGGCGCCCACAGGTGTCGTGACGAAGCGCATTCCCGGCCCAGCCTCGAAGTAGTTGTCGTAGTAGTTGCCCTTCGTATCCATCGTGAGGTTTTCCAGTCCGTAGATGTCCACTGCGGCAGCCTTTCCGAATTGCATGATGCGGGCACCTTGGCGCGACTGCCCGTAGGCCAGACAATCCGGCAGGCGGCTGTAATAGGCCGCATCGCCGCCGGCCTCAACGAACCAGTCGAGCCGGAATTGAACCGGGGACCAGTTGTTGAGAGCCCAGCGGGATGCTTGGCTATTAGAGGGAAGTGTGGGGAGTCCACCGGGTGAAACTCCTTCAAGATCGATAGCTGTCCATTCCTTGCCAGGCCCCCAGGCCCAGTAGCCATTGATGCCGGCAATGATCTCGGCGAACCATTCGCCGTTATGTTGCTCTGTGCCGCGCAGATCCTTCTGAATACCGCCGAGGACATAGAGAACAAGGGATTGGTTGGCAAATGGGCGAATGCGCGCGCCAGCATGAAAACCAGCCAGGTTCTCGTTGTATATGGTCGGAATTCCCTGCCCCGGTCCTTGCCCGTTGCTCGTGTTTGAGGAGTCTAGACTGAAGTCGGCCTGAACAAACGGTTCGATCCATCGTGCACCGGGAATGAATGTTCCCTCGCGGAGGCGCCCGGAGGAAACGCCGATTTTGTAGCGGGAGAGATAAGTGCCATAGAGGTCCAACTCTCCCCATGTCCAACGCTCCAGGTTGTGGGATGGGGCAAGCGCTTCGATCTCCGCTGCAGCCATGCGGCTCAGCGTCGCGTCGCCGCCTTGATCGCGAAGATCGCGCCAGATTTCAAAGGCTTCAGCGCGGCGTCCCTGCTCCGCCAACAAGGCGGCCAATTGAAGACGGGCGCGGGGATCGGGATTGTCACCTGCCGCCACATCG
>CANKXQ010000055.1 GCA_947487745.1 Spartobacteria bacterium
GCTAGATCTTGATCCCAAGGAAATCCAACACGCCGCCGAGTTGATCGCACGGCTCGACCCAATGCCTGGCCGCGCCTATGCGGTGGACACCAATCAGGTTGTGACGCCGGAGGTGATTGTGGAATACGATGGCGAGGACTACACGGTGAGCCTGAACAGCGACGAAATTCCCCGCTTAAGGATTTCGGATTCCTACAAGGACATGCTCGCGGGCTCCTCGAAAGAAGTCCGGGAATACCTGCGCGATAAAATAAGGGGCGGAAATTTTTTCATCAAAAGCATCCAGCAACGCCAGCAGACGATTCTGAATATCGGCCGCGAGATCGCCGTGCGTCAGCGGGAATTTCTGGAGCGCGGCCCCTCGCACTTGAAGCCCATGACGATGAGCCAAGTGGCCGATGCCGTGGGTGTCCACGAAACCACTGTGAGCCGCGCAGCCGCCGGGAAGTTCATTTCCACGCCGCAGGGGATTTTTGAGATGAAGTATTTCTTCACCCATGGCTACACAAACAGCGACGGCGAGGGCGTGAGCAACGAGAGCGTGCGGCAGGCGATCGCACAGATCGTGCGTGAAGAGAACCACCGCAATCCCTACAGCGACCAGGATATCGTCAAACTCCTCTCGGACCGCGGACTTGGAGTGGCGCGGCGCACCGTTGCGAAATACCGCGAGCAACTCGGCATCCTCCCGAGCCACCTCCGCAAGGCGTTTTAATTCAACCCCGCTTCTTCCGACTCGCCTTGGCGTAGGTGGCCTTCTTGCGGATCGGGGGACCTCCCTCGGGAGAGGTTCCGTTTTTGAGTTCGGTGATCTGATCACGCAGAAGCGCTGCCCTCTCATACTCGAGACGCGCCGCCGCATCGGCCATATCCCGCTCAAGCTCCCGGATGAGTTCGGCCGCGTCGAATCCGGCGGAATCCTCGCGCATGATGCCTTGTTCGACATCCCCGCCTTTCACGATGACATGCAGACTTTCCTGCACGGCACGAACCACGCTGCGTGGGGTAATCCCATTTTCCTTGTTGAAAGCCTCCTGGCGACTCCGGCGGTATTCGGTGATATCCAGCAGATCGCGCATACTGCCTGTGATGGTATCCGCAAACAAAACCACCTCGCCGTTGAGGTGGCGCGCAGCCCGGCCTGCGGTCTGGATCAAACTCGTGCGGCTGCGCAGGTAGCCCTCCTTGTCGGCATCGAGGATGCAAACCAGCGAGACCTCGGGCAGGTCGAGACCCTCGCGAAGCAGATTGATGCCGACAAGAATGTCGCAGTCCCCCGCGCGGAGGGTGCGAAGGATTTCGACCCGCTCAATCGTATCGATGTCGCTGTGGAGATAGCGGACGCGAAGGCCGATTTCGCGGAGGTAGTCGGCGAGGTCTTCGGCCGTCTTTTTTGTGAGTGTTGTGATGAGAATCCTCTCACCAATCTCGATGCGGCGACGGCAGAGCTCGATGGTTTCATCAATCTGGGCCTTGAGTGGACGGACTGTGATCCTCGGATCGAGAAGACCGGTTGGGCGAATGATCTGCTCGACCACGAGCTTCGCCCCGGGCGTTGTGACATCGAGTTCCTTCGCCGAGGGAGCGGCATGCTTCAGTCCAGCGGCCTTGCCACCCTCGCCGAATTTGTTTTCGGCATTGGGAATCCACGCCGTGTTGCCGACCACGCTGTTGTTGATTTCAAACCCTCCGGGAGTTGCACTGACATAGACGAGCTGGTTTGCCGTTTCCATGAACTCACTGAAATTCAGCGGACGGTTGTCCAGCGCGCTGGGGAGGCGAAACCCGTATTCCACCAGAACACTCTTGCGCGAGCGGTCTCCGGCATACATGCCGCCGATCTGGGGAACCGTGGCATGCGACTCGTCGATGACCAAGAGGTGATCCTTCGGCAAAAAGTCCAGAAGCGTATAAGGGCGTGAGCCAGGGGGACGCCCAGTAAGGTGACGCGAATAGTTCTCGATGCCGTTGCAAAAACCCATTTCCTGCATCATCTCGAGATCGAACTCGGTTCGCATGCGGATGCGCTGGGCCTCGATGAATTTGCTCTGGCGCTCGAACTCCGCAACCCGTTCCTCCAACTCACCCCGGATTCCTGCCATGGCCGTCCGAAGCTTGTCATGCGGCGTCACAAATTGCTTCGCTGGAAAAAGAGTGAAGGTCGTGAGCGTGGCGCTGGCATGCCCGGTCAGCGGGTCAAACACGCTGATCCTGTCGATTTCATCTCCAAAAAATTCCACCCGCACCGCCTCGTCGTCATTCTGCGCCGGATGAACCTCGACCACATCCCCCCTCACCCGGAATTTTCCGCGACCAAAGGCGATGTCGTTCCGCTCGTAGAGCATCTCCACGATTTTCGAGAGGAATTCCTCGCGGGTGATCCTTTGCCCCGGATGGATTGTGACGAGCATTTGCAAAAAATCCTCCGGCGACGCGAGTCCATAGATGCACGAAACGCTTGCCACGATGATAGTGTCCCGGCGCGTCAGCAGCGAACTCACGGCCGAGAGTCTGAGGCGCTCGATCTCCTCGTTGATCGAGGAATCTTTTTCAATGTAGGTGTCCGAGCGCGGGATGTAGGCCTCCGGCTGGTAGTAGTCGAAGTAACTCACAAAATACTCCACGGCATTGTGCGGGAAGAACTGCTTGAACTCGCTGTAGAGTTGCGCGGCGAGCGTCTTGTTGTGCGACATGATGATCGTTGGACGCTCCAGCTCCTGAATCACATTCGCCGTGGTGAATGTCTTCCCGGACCCCGTCACTCCAAGAAGCGTCTGGTGCCGGTTCCCTGCCACAAGCGACCGTGTCAGGCCGGCAATTGCCCGCGCTTGATCCCCTTGCGGACTGTATTTCGACTGCAATTCGAACACCATAGCCGACCAGTATCCCCTTGTGGGCAAGAGAACGCAACATGTGCCTTGGAAAAGCCTCTCGCAGGTTGACGTTGCTTTTGCCTCCAGCGTTTGGCTAATAGAAGAGAAACAAACTATGTCAGCGCATCACGATATGCCGCTTCCACTCACCCGTTGGAGTTGGCTCCACGCATGATAGGCCTCATCGCCCATGCCGAAAAACCCGAGGCCGCCGGGGTGGTGCTTGAGATGGTTTCCGAACTCGAGCGCAACGCGCTTCCCTTCCTCCTGCACAAAAATACAGCTCCCCTCGCAGGCATGGCCTCCGACTTGGATGAGACCGCGCTTGCTGAGCGATGCAAACTCCTCGTCGTAATCGGCGGCGACGGCACGATTCTGCGTGTTGTTCAAAGAATCAAATCCCGCCTGCCCGTCGTTTTCGGGATCAATATCGGCACACTCGGATTTCTGACATGCCTCGGATCCAGCGAAATCCGCCGAGCCGCCGAGTGCATTGCAAAGGCCGACTACGCCCTGAGCCAACGCGCCCTCCTCAAAGCCGTGCTCACGAAAGCCTCAGGAGACGCCAGCACGCTCTACGCGCTGAACGATGTGGTCGTGAGCCGTGGGGAGCGCTCTCAACTTGTCCAAATGCGGGTGACCTTGGGAGGAGTTCCCCTCACCGATTACAATGCCGACGGCCTCGTCGTCGCCACACCGACTGGCTCCACCGCCTATTCTCTCTCGGCGGGCGGGCCAATACTAATGCCCGACTCGGGGGGATTTGTCATTACCCCCATCTGCCCGCATGTTCTCACAAACCGCTCAGTTGTGATCAGCGACAGCTCTGTCGTCGAAATCCAAGTCGCCAAGCCAGGGCAGGTCGCTTTTGTTTCGGTCGATGCGCAAAGCTGGTTTCCGATGTCCGGCAGCGACTCGCTCCGACTGGAAAAAAGCGAGCGCATCCTCCCGCTGGCGATGCTTCCCGAGAGGCCGTTCACAGAAGTTCTCCGCCGCAAACTCAAATGGACCGGTAGCAATATATGATCTCCATCCACCAAATCCTCCAACCCGGGCATGTCAACCTCTCCCTTTCCTCCACGCAGATCGATTCAGCCGTTGGCGAAGTGCTGGCGTCCCTCAGTGGCGACATCCGCATTCTTCAGTGGAACGCCCTAAAGGAATCCGTGCTGCAGCGAAATGCCCCAGCAATTGACGCCGAAGGCTGCGGCATTATCATCGCCCACGGACGGACAGATGCAGTCGGCTCCCTAATCATGGCAGCCGGCCGTTCAAACGAAGGATTCCCTTCCAAAGATACAAAGGAAAATGTCCGGCTCGTTTTTGTTGTCGGCATTCCATCGGCGCTAAATAGCGAATACCTCCGAGTTGTCGGAACCATCGCCCGACTCTGCAGCAAGCCCGAGCTTGTTCAAAAACTGCTCTCGGCAGCGAGCACAAGCGCGTTCATCGAGATTCTCTGCTCAGGAGAGACGAGATTATAAAAAAATGCGCTCAGGAGACTCTTAACGCTTGAAGGGAGCCCCAAGCGCCACGCGGAATCCAAAGCTCGAATACCGCGTGTCAAGCCGCCCCAGATCATTGCGGAAAGAGGATTTCATACGATCCTGGTAGCCATTGAACCATGAGGCTCCACGAAGCACGCGAGAGTCCTGCGAGCGGTCGGTGAAATCTTGACACCACTCCCAGACATTTCCGCCCAAGTCATAAATTCCAAATCGATTGGGAGCAAAACTGCCAACAGGTGATGTGAACTCGAATTCATCAATCCCGAGTTCCTGGGAATAATTTCCCGCACCCTTCGACGGGGGCCAACTCGCTCCCCATGGATAGCCATCGAGTTCCCCGCTTCGCTGATCCGGGCGGGTTCCCTCCTCGTGAGGCAAACCCACGGCCGCACTCCACTCAAGATCACCTGGCAAACGGAAAACAACGCCTTCTGGAAGACGACCTGCCGCGCGCTCCTTCTCTGTGAGCCAGTCGCAGAATTCAGCCGCTTCCTTCCATGTCACACTCACCACAGGATGCTCAGGTCCGGAACCGGAGCACTGATCAGGCAGATCGACACTTTTTTCCGATACGTAAACCTCAAAGTCCCTTACACGGGTTGGCCAAATGCACACAAGAGTCGAAAATCTCGGCACGGGCACGAAAGGCATTCCGAGGCTGTTGATAAAGGGGGAATCCACCGAAGCGGAAGAGAGAGATAAAGGCTGGCTCATAAATTTGGTTAAGAAGGACGCGATCAAATTACCCGCCCCGCGCTCCTCATGGCGATGTTTTTTTGACAAGCTGGAATATGGAATTCCTGTAGCCATGTGGGCTACAACCTTGACGCCAGGCGGCGCATTGGGTCTATTGACTCAGCCCCAGATACCAACATCGCCAATATGCCTAAACAACTCATATCAACAGCAGCCTGTTCACTCGCCGTCCTCCTCAGCCTTTGGTTCCTTGTGTCCAATTGGAGCAACCAAAACCTCCAGCGGGGCCTCCAAAGCCAGCAGGATGAAATCCAAGCCCACCAGCTGACCATTCAAAGCCAGCAGCAGCAGTTGCAAGCCCAGCAACAACTCATCGACTCTGCATCCCAGCTCGCAAACCAAGTCGGGCCTTCGGTGATTCGCGATCTCGCGACCCTGCAGCTCCAAAACAAAAACCAAAAGATCGCCACACTTCTCAAAAAATACGGCATCGAAGCCAAAGCCAACTAAGCAACCCCCACCCAAAAGACCATGGAAGAATACAGCAACGAAAAGCCGGCCACGCAGAGCAGTGGCTCCGAGAACATTCACCTCCCGCTCGCCCTCTTGGCTTTTGCCTTTGCGATCTTTCTTTTCGCTCAAATCAGCAGCCTGGGCCAAAACGGACGCACCATGAGATGGCAGACTGAAAATCTCGATCGCCAGACCGGATCACTGGTCGAATCGGAAAAAAATCTGGGCAATCTCATCAAACAACGCGAGACCCTTGTCGCGCAATCCCAGCAAGTGCAAGCCCGCTATACCGAAATGCTCACCGATCTCATCAATCTCGCCGATACGGACGCCGATGCCCGCTCTGTTGTTGATAAATACAAAATCCAACGCCAGCAAAACCAACAAGCGGCTCCAGCGGCCGAGGCAACTCCCAGCCCCACTCCCTGATCCCGCTTCGCGCGGTCTGGCATGAAAACGCTGCTCCTCACCGGCGCAACCGGTTTTGTGGGCAGCAATATGCTTGTTCAGGAAGTGCAGCAAGGCACACGCATTCTGGCACCCGTCCGGAATGCTGAAAAACTCCGTAGGCAGCTCAGCGCCGAGGGCATTTCACACGCGGATGTCGTTGCGTTGGAAACAAACCCATCCACGTGGGGTGATATTCGACCTACCCATGCCCTGCTCTCGGCGGGCGTTCTTTTTGCAAGAAGTCGCGCCGAATACCAAAGCGTCAATGTCGACTGGACGCTCCGTGTTCTTGAATCCCTTCCCGCTGAGTGCCAGGTCGTCGTTCTCTCATCCCAGGCTGCCGGCGGTCCAACGCCTTCCCAAGTCCATGCCCGCACCGAGCAGGATGCGGACGATCCCATTACACATTACGGAAAATCGAAACTCGAACTTGAACAAGCCATTCGCCGGTCTCGCTCCGGACGCCCCATCACCATCCTGAGACCACCGATGGTTCTGGGAGCGAGGGATACCGCCACGCTTCCACTTTTCAAGATGGCGGCGGGTCTTGTGAGACCCAAGCCCGGCCTTGCAAAAAAGGAATACAGCTTCATCGCCGTCGAAGATGTGCTGGAAGCCGTGAAAGCTTCTTGGGAAAGCAGTGCGCAAGGGCCTTTCTACATCTCCTCGGAGCGAACAATCACCGACTTCGAACTCATCCGCACAGCCGCCCTCGCCACGAATGGACGCGGAGTCACACTTCCCCTGCCTCAGGTCCTCATTAAATGTTTCTCCCTCATCGTGGACGCCATTCCAAAACTCAGGGAGTCCACACCCAGCCTCACCCGCGACCGAGCCCGTGACATCTGGGCCAACCGGTGGGTCGTGGATTCCGCGCTCTTTCGCCAAACAACGGGATGGAAAAGCACCCGCGACTTGCGCCACTCTCTGGAAAGCGCGCACAGTTTCTATATCCGCTCCGGAATGCTGAAGCGAAAACCCCAACAATGACCATGCTCCTGCCTGAAAAATCTCCATTACCTCCGCGACGCGAAAGGGACTTTGACGATGCCGCAGGTTCCTCCCACAAGACAAAAATAAACATCCGCACGCGTCGAGTTGACGAAAGCCCTGAGCCGGAGCCCACCGAAAATTCGAGCCAGCTTCCGCGCAAAACTTGGCAGTCTCCAGAATTAGAACCCGGATCAAACGGGACCCGCCGCCGCAGAAGAAGTCGGCAGAATTCCTCCAAGCGCATGGATGAATCAAATCGGTTGTGGAATTTTAAAATCCTCCTCACCGTCGCAGTGTTGGCGATCTTCGCCGCATCAAACATCCTCGTTGGTCGCTTCTTTTACGGGAGCGGAGTTTCCGAAGGCATTCAACGCGCCATCGACGCTAAAACCCCGGCAAAGGATGATGAACCACTCGCGGTTGCCACCACCAATAAAGCCTTTGCCGCCTTGCTCAACCTGCGCGGATCGAAACCTGACCGTGCCTCCACCGAAATGATCACGCTTCTCTGTCTTCAAGTGCTCAGTGAAACGCCGGATGAATACTTGCCAACCTACCTCGCCCAGAGCCACACCACTCCTGAGGATTTCTGCGCCGCCTATATCGCCATGCGTCTCGGCGATTTCGGAAAGGCCGCCGCCATCCTCCGGGCCACCGAGCCCACAATTCCTCCCGATCTTTTCAATTACCTCATGAACGACCCCGTCATGCGCCGCTTTGCGAAGGAACCACGCGTGATGGGTTTCTATGAAAAGTCTTGATGTCACGCCTCCGCAGCATTCCCATCGCGGGGCATGAATCCCATCACCACCGACCAACTCCTCGCCGCCCAGAC
>CANKXQ010000056.1 GCA_947487745.1 Spartobacteria bacterium
GAGGGAAAGACGGGCCTCGGGATTTATGCCGATGGCATGGTCGAGCACGACGGCCAAGTCGGCCAGATTCTCGCCAAGCTCAAAGAACTTGGCTTGGATGACAATACGATCGTCATGTATTCCACCGACAATGGCGCCGAGGCATTCACTTGGCCTGATGGAGGATCCACCATGTTCCGTGGCGAGAAAAACACCCAGTGGGAGGGCGGATATCGCGTTCCCACCTTCATTCGCTGGCCTGGAGTGATCAAGCCCGGCACGGTGATCAATGAAATTGGCGCTCACGAGGATATGCTCCCAACCCTCCTCGCCGCCGCAGGCGATTCCAATGTAAAAGATGACCTGCTCACGGGACTCAAGGTTGGCACCTCGACCTACAAAGTGCACCTCGACGGCTACAATCTTCTGCCCGCGCTCAAAGGCGAAGACGCCTGGCCTCGCAGGGAGTTTATTTATTGGACGGATGATGGCAGCGTGGCCGCCCTGCGCTACGAGAACTGGAAAATCACTTTTCTCAAGCAAAACGCCCACGGCATGAATGTGTGGCTCCAACCCTTTGAGGAACTGCGCGCACCGATGGTCACCAACCTTCGCATGGATCCCTTTGAACTCGCACCCGACATTGGCATGGGTTACCAGCGCTGGTATTTGGACCACATGTTCATCATTGCCCCGGCCGCGAGCTATGTTGGAAATTGGCTGCAGAGTTTTCGCGAATTCCCGCCGCGTCAAAAGCCGGGCAGCTTCAACCTCGACCGGGTGATGGAGTCAGTAATGAAGGTAAACCAGTAGCCGGTTTCCAATCCGTTTTTGTCCAACCCAGCCAAATCCTGTCACCGATAGGCTTACCGCTCCGCGTGTCGTCCAGAAGTAGTGACAAAAGATTCATCCATCGCTTGTGAACCTTAACCGCCTCGCACTTTATCTTTGCGTCCTCTCCACGCTTGTCGGCATCTGCTGGGCAGACGACCTGCTTCCCTCTTGGACTGACGCGCCTTCCAAAAAAGCGATCATTGCTTTTGTGGAGAATGTGACGAACAAGGATTCGAGCGGCTTTGTTCCAGTTGCCGAGCGCATCGCGGTCTTTGACAATGACGGCACCCTCTGGCCGGAAAACCCGCTTCCTTTTCAAATTGCATTTTCAATCGATGAATTGAGGCGCCAGCTTCCCGAGCACCCCGAGTGGAAGGATGACAAGTTCATCCAATCCGCACTCGCTGGTGACATCGCACCGCTTCTTGCGGACCATTACAAAGGACTCTTTCACCTCGTCGCCGTGACTGGTTCTGGTATGACGACCACAGCCTTTGCCGCCCGTGTGAGGGACTGGCTTGTCACCGCGAAACACCCCAAATTTGCGAAACCTTACGACCAATTGACCTATCAACCCATGCAGGAAGTGCTGGCCTACCTTCGCTCCAATGGGTTCAAGACATTCCTCGTCTCGGGCGGCGGATCCGATTTTATGAGGGTCTTCAGCGAGCGGGTTTATGGCATCGTGCCCGAGCAGGTCTTAGGATCACATGCCGCCGTGGTCTATGAACTGAGGACAGACGGCCCTGTTCTTCTCAAGACGATGAACAGCCTTTTCGTGGATGACGGGCCAGGCAAGCCTGAAGCCATTCACCAATTTATCGGCCGCCGACCGATCGCCTGCTTTGGAAATAGCGACGGCGACAAGGCCATGCTGGAATACACCACTATGGCCAACCCGCATCCCTCCCTCGGCGTGATCGTTCACCACACAGATTCCGAGCGCGAATACGCCTACGACGCTCATCCCAAGAGCAGCGGAAAACTGGTCGCCGCACTGGCAGATGCTCCCAAACGCAATTGGATCATCGTGGATATGAAAACCGACTGGCGCACAATTTTTGCCGACTGAAGTTTCACACGAAACATTTGCTGCCCCTCGCGCAGCATCTTGCAGCCGAAGGATACGAAGCGCCCAGCAGCCTGTCTGGGTTAAAAAACTGAATCTCAAAATCCGAAGCGCCCATTTTTAAAACCGGGCTTTGCCTATCGCTTTCAATACTCTACCGGAGCCGCATCTTTCGCGCAGCGGAAACCGACATGGCTGCTACCAGTATCTGGCGGCGTGCCACGCCTCGCTGAGGGGCGATAGCTTTCACAGTAATCCGGATGGCATAGAAACGATCCCCCCTTGGTGACACGGCGCTCCACTCCAGGAACCGTGGGCGGCGAAGGGTCGCCCGGAATAGCTTTTTCGCCTTGCGTGGTTTTAGGGCCGGCAGGATCGCAACAGATCTCGCCGCTCTGTGAGCGCTCGGCAAAGGCATCGGCTCGATAAATGTCACTGCACCAATTCCAGACATTGCCGCCCATGTCGTATAGCCCGTAGAAATTCGCGGGAAAGGAGCCGACCGGCGAAGTTCCCGCGAATCCGTCCAAGGCATCATTGCGGTATGGAAATTGACCGGTCCAGCGATTCAGCATGAAACGCCCGGCAGGCCGTTCCTCGTTGCCCCAAGCGTAGCGTTTTCCCTCATCACCTCCAACCGCTGCAAATTCCCACTCCGCCTCGGTGGGAAGCCGCTTCCCGGCCCAGGCAGCGTAAGCATTCGCATCCTCCCAAGCGATGTGGACCACGGGATGATTCTCCCTGCCCGCAGTGCTGCTGCCGGGGCCTTCGGGGTGTGACCACGAGGCCCCATGCGTCCATCGCCACCATGCGGACAGATCGCGCAAATCCACAGGCCCCTTGGTCGGTTGAAAAACCAAAGACCCGGGCGCAAGAACATCTGCAGGCGGTTTGGGCGTGCCTGGCGGGACTTGCTTTCTCATTTCTTCCCAATCCACAGCACGCTCGGCGATGGTTACATAGCCCGTTGCTTTTACGAATTTCGAGAACTCGGCATTCGTGACCGGGTGGATGTCCAAAAAGAACGGCTTCACCTTCACGCGATGCGCCGGCCGCTCGTTGGGAAACGCATACCCGGCATCCGAGCCCATCAGAAATTCCCCGCCAGGTATCAGAACCATGCCGTCCGTTAGTGGCGCAGGCTGGCATCCAACAAAGAAAAGAGCCGCCAATGCGAAAGTGAGTGGGAATATTTTCACGAGGATTTGTTCAGGTGGAGCGGCGCGGAGGTCATGAGAATAACGAAAAAACGCGCCCTTGTGAATTCATCCACAGCCCACGCTGCAAGGTAAACATCGATCGTGGAAGCCAGGGTTGCAAGGGCCTTCACTTTGTCGATGTCGTTGGCACACCTGATGCTGAGCATTTCCACAAACCCTCAGCACAATGAAAAAAACAATCATTACCTGCCTGGGTGTTTCCTCCATTGCATTGACCGGCGTTTTTTATGCCGACCAAGCCTCCAGCCGGAAACACACATCACCCGTCAACACACAACCCGCCGACGCCAGCGTCGGAATGCCAGCCGCCTCAGATTCCAGCGGCGCCGCGCTGGGATCTACGCAGTGACCGTATCGATGGATGCCGCACTCACAACAAACGCCCAGCTCGATGGACGGCTATTCCGCTCGCAGGCACCATTCACGCCAAGGGCTACTACCTCATCGCCAAGCAAGGCAAAGTGGCACTCATGAGAACCGCGACTCCGCTGGCCGTGGCATCACCCATCGGTCTGGCGAATCTCCGTGATTTCGTTGGCTACGGCAACGCCTACGCCGACGCGCGTAACTCCGCCACACCAGTCACGCTCCGCAATAAACAACTCCTGCCGAAGCCCTGCCGGTAAAAGACGCCTCACCCCCAGCCCAGGCTGCATGGACCCGCCCCTCCATGCAGCCTAGCCCAATCGTAAACTGGGAGGGACATCCTCCGGCATGTCCCATTTTCCTCGATGCGCGTGGCCACCTCATCGATGACCAACCACACCCTGCGCCTGCGAAACCGAGACGGTCGCGCCCCCCTTTTTTCGCGGGGTGAACACCCCAGCCATAAAAAACGAGCGCCCGCCTTGGAAGTGCTATGATGTCGTATGAAAAAAACGACTGATCGATTGATTGTTTGCGGCACGGATTTTTCTGAAAATTCCACAGAGGGTATTGCCGCCGCCGCCGCCTTGGCTGAACGATTTCACAAGCCGCTCAAGCTTCTGCATGTCGCGGATCAATTCAATATCCACTGTGATACCAAGGCTGAAGCAACCCGGTATCTGCAGCCGGCCCGCGAGAAGTTGAAACACGAGGTCGAATCCGCGACTTCAAACCTGGAGCGCGTCAGCGGCGAGGTTTTGCACGGGCAATATGCCGAGGATGCCCTCGTCGATTTCGCATCTAAAAATCCCGTGGATTTGCTCGTGGTTTCAGCGGTAAGCAAGACGGCGTTTGATCGCTGGACGCTCGGCAGTGTCTCCGAAGAAATCTCGGAAGCCGCTCCAGTGCCCACGCTCACTGTGCGCTCGGCCAAGCCCTTCGAGGCATGGGCGCGTGGCGAGCGGGCGCTGAGGGTTTTTGTCGCGGCGGATTTCTCGCCTACTTCGGATGCCGCCTTGCACTGGGTTGGCAAATTGCGGGAGATCGGCCCGTGCGATGTGTTGCTCGGTCATGTGAACTCACCGTATCGCGAAGAAAAGCGCCTCGGCCTTTGCGACTCGCAGGAATCAAAGGAAAACCAACCCGCCGTTCAGGAGATTCTGGAGCGGGATTTGCGGGAAAAAGCCTCGGCGATTCCCGGATTGGAACCCTTTGAAATTTTGGTGCGCGCCAGCGAGGGCAAAGCCGACCTCCAGATTGTGAACCTCGCCATCAAAAACCAGGCCGACCTCCTTGTGGTTGGAACACATCAACGCCAAGGCTTGAAACGCTTCGCGCGCGGATCGTTCTCCAGCGCCATTCTGCGGCATGCTCCGATGAGTGTGGTCTGCGTGCCAAAGGCTCTCGAACCCGCTCCCACCGTGCGCCCGTGCCGCCGCGTGCTGGTCGCGACCGACCTGAAGCCAAATGGCGCGCACGCCCTGTCCTATGCCTACTCCGTCGTCGATCAAGACGGCACCGTGTGCGTCGCCCATGTCTGCAAACCTTCGCGATCGACCGAAAGCGCCCGGCACATCGCCGAGTGCACAGATCAATTGCGCGCCCAAATCCCCGACGCTCCCGGCGTTTCCTCCGTCAACTCCGAGATTCGCGTCGTTGAAAATGCCCATGTCGTCGAAGCGATCTGCCAGGCGGCGGAGTCCTTCAACGCCGACCTCGTCTGCATCGGAGCGCACACGAGGCCCGGAGCAGCCGCCTGTCTCACGGGTTCCGTCGCCCTCGGTGTCCTCCAAAAATGTGAACGCCCCGTGCTCCTGGTCTGGCCAGCCCGCGATTCCTAAGCCCAACGCGAACCGCGTGCTCGCGCGGCAGCGCCCTTAAACTTAATGCTCCTAAATAACAAGTCACATCATGCTGCAAGAAAGAATAATATAAAACCACAATCGAGCGCCGTGGCAGGTGCGAGATGGATCAACCGCAGGTTGACCCGAAGGGTGAGGGACTGGGATTGACTGAATCAAATTACCCGGATGAACACGGATATGAAGAAATGGGCACGAGTGCATTCGCTGCGCGAATGGGGCAGGGTAAAACAAAAACTCTGCAAGCAGGCTTGCAAGATTTTTGCTTTTTTCTGCCAATCCCATCTTGATGGAATCATCCGTGCCCATCTGAGAAATCCGTGGTGAGTTCTTCTCCAACCGCGCCCCGCCCGTGGGTTGCTTAAAACTTAAAGCTCTCCTCCCTTCCCTTGGAAAAACCATCCGAAATTCCGCGTCGACGAGTGCGCCGTCCGCCACTGTCGCTGTCGCTGTGCGGTTATCCACGCCGAGTTTGGCGAAGGCATTTTCCAGATGCTTGCGGACGGTATGGATGCTCAAGCCGAGGATTGGGGCGATTTCGGAGTTTCGTTTTCCTTTGGTAACCCAGCCCACGTTCTCCACCGTGGGCGGTGACGCCGGCTCCGGCGAAGACGCTGCCGCGTTAACTACGGTCCGCTCGGAACCTTTTCCTGACACCCTCGCCAGCGAGAACCTGGCAGCCGCCTTCATCCTTAAAAAATTTGCTTCCCGGAAACATCCGGATTACGAATAGCGTTGTGGAAACGACCTTCGAAAATCTGAAACAACTCCCTGTTTCTGAGAAAATCCAACTCGTCGAGGATTTGTGGGACTCCATTGCTGCTGAAACCTCCCCGATCGGCCTTTCCCCGCAGCACATCGCCGAACTGGACCGCCGACTGGATGCTCTTGAGGAAAACCCCGGCCACGGAACGCCGTGGAGCGCCGTTCGCGAAAAAATCCTGGCCTCACTGTGAGCCGGTCATTTTCCGAGACGAAGCCGAAGCCGACATGGCCGAGGCAGCCCTCTGGTATTAAGGGCGTTGTCTCGGTTTGGGCGCCGAGTTTGTGCGAAGTGTGGACGCCTGCCTTACTTTGGTTTCCCGCCAGCCCACGCTCTTTCCCGTTATTCACCGCGAGGCCCGCATGGCCTTGCCTCGCCGTTTTCCTTATCTGATCATTTACAGTATTTTACAGGATTTTATTTCCGTCGTCGCCGTCATTCACGGCAAGCTACACCCGCGCCGCTGGAAAGCCCGCTTGGAAGAAGACTGAAGTTCACCCGCTGGTCACACGGGTATTTTCCGGATCGATTACCTGCTGCCGTCGGAACCCGCAGCTCTTCCGCCATTAACCCACACGCGACAGGGACAACGTCAACTCCCCTTTAGCGACCATGTGGAGAACGCTGGCGGCCAGCGTTTGGTAGGGCAACCCCGCCTCCTCTGCCCGTGCCCGCAACCCAGCAATCGTCTCATGCGTGGTGCGGATGTTGATGCGTGCCGGACGCGATGGCTTCCGCGCCACCTTCATCTTCGCGGCTACAGAGGGCTCCGGGATTCCCAGTGCCTTCTGCTGATCGGGATCGAGCGCATGCCCCTCCGCAAATTTCCATCCCTCATCAGCGGGTTCTGCTGTGTAGTTAAGTTTTTTGGTTTTCATAGGCGCTCTTTTGTTTCCTCCAATATCCAGCACCGATCACGCGCGCGGGATTCGCAACCCGAAAACAGATTTTGGAGAGGATGAGCAGGAGGGACAGGAATGTCTGAAGGGTGTTGGGAATTGAACAAGCCACTGGAATTAAATAAAATTTCAAACAACTCATTATCAGTGCTCTCCGTGTTCTCTGTGTTCTCTGTGGTTAATCATGCTGGAATCGGGATCTTCGAAAACCCGCAGGACCGTGGAAAAATCCACACCGTGCTTGGCCAAGTTGGCCGCTTCTTTGGCCGGGTCGAATTCCAACTGCATGTGCCGAATGTGTGCCGCATAAATTCACATGTCAAGCCCTCCCTGGGTGGATTACCAATCGGGAACGCCAACGTCCCCGTTGGCTTCGCTCGGCATGTTTCTCGGGCCGAGGAGGACCTCAGCGTGCCTGAAAAAGGAGCGGCAGCGCGCCACCATGGGAGGAGCGTGCTTTGCGTTGCTCGCGCCTCTCCGAGCTGTATCGCTCTCCGAGCAGGAAGTCTGCTTGCTACCCCCTTCGGGCCATCGGCGATGTGCTTCCTTCGCACTTCCCAGTGCTTCGGTTGGCATGGCCCCAAAACACGACTTCTGCCCTTTCCGGGCGTTGCCGAGCTCTCCACGCACCACGGCGCAAACAGCTTGGCGGATTTCCGTGAGCTTTGTTTCCGTGATGTGGCCAGCCACCCGGCGAACGATGTTGCTACTGGCAGTGACCAGCCTATGCGGCAAAAGGAAACTTTGCTTCGGCAATCCACCCGCGAAAAAATCCGATTCGTGGATAGGTATCGCGTTTTTATGCGTCAGGGGTTGGC
>CANKXQ010000057.1 GCA_947487745.1 Spartobacteria bacterium
ATCCAACGCCGGCGAGAAGATCTGGAAGCGGGCACGGTCAAGGCGCCGAAACACTGAGTCTTCAGAGCAACAGCAGGAAAACCGCCACGCAGATCGCAGTCGGAATCAGCGCTGCGAGGAAAAGTTTCAGCGCGCTCACGCCGTTCTCACCAAAGTAGGATTGCAGAATCGACTGGCCGGCCGGATTCGGTGCATTGGCGATCACTGTAAGCCCGCCGCCGGCGACGGCACCCGCCACGACGGCGAGTTTAGCCTGATCCGAAAATCCGGGCACGAGTGATGCCAGATAAGTGATCGCCGCATTGTCGTTGAATGCCGTGAGCACTGTCGACCCGAGAAGGAGGTGCGTGGGATTCAAGCTGGTGAGCACCGGCTCGATCCACCACTGCTGGCACCCGCCATGAATGACCAGCCCGGCAAGGAAGAAGCCCACAAGCACTGGTCCTCGCAGACTGATGGCATCTTGGTTCCTCTCCGTGGCGGCCACAAAAGCCAGGAAGAACATGAAGGTTACAACAACCATGGCCGCATAGTGGGCTGTGTAAACGACAAACCCAATGAACAGCAAATGACACAGAATGATTGGAACCGGAACTGCGCTGATCTTGTCCCTACCAGTCGAAACTGCCGCCTTCATCGAGCGCAGTTCCCTCCGGAAGACCAGAAACGCCAGAGTGTTTGAGATGACGATGCAGGCCGCTGCCTTCCAGCCGAAATGGAGAAGCATGAAAGGCGTGTCCCAATTCCATTTGCCCGCGACCATTACCACAGGCGGCGCCGCGAAGTGCGTCAGGGTTCCTCCAATCGAGATATGAACAAAAAGGAGCCCCAGCGTGACATAGCGGAGGTTCATCGAAGGATTCAGTTTGTAGAATTTACCAGCCAAAAGCAGCGCGCAGATGGTCATTGCGGCGGGTTCCGTGATGAACGAGCCCAGCAGCGGACCAATCGTAAGAATCGCAAACCACCATGCCGCCGGACTCCCGCCTCCGAAGTAGGCGAATTTTTTCAGCGATCCCTCGGCAAACTGAAGGATCGGCCGCGAGCTGGCGATAGCCATGATCACCACCACAAAAATCGGCTCTGTGAAGTTCACTCCGCTCAAATAGTGCGACGCCACACCCGGCCCCTTCATCACAAGGATCGCAAGTCCAAGCGGAATAAGCCAGATGCCAAAGACCGCCTCCACCTCGCCGAGAAAATGGAAAACCACCGAGAGGAACTTCTTCCTGTCCAGCTGACGCAAATTCACTGCCACCCCTCCAGCCGTCATCCTCTCGCATTCCACCTCGAACCGGTGCGAAACAGCCCGGAACTTCGCCGCGAGAAAGGTGTGCACGATCGCTGCGAAAAAAATGAGCGTCGCCACCAGATTGAAGGGATCCGCCTGAATCCGCCCGAGAAGCTTTGCTCCCACTCCCTGCACCTGCGCATCGGCATAACTTTCAAGAGAAGTCGGAAATCCCTCTTCCGGCACCGCCCCTCCCGCTCCATACAAACACCCAGCCAAACAAACCCAGAAAACCAAGACGGCAAATATAAGTCGGCGCGCAAAAAAAGTGGGCTTCAACATGGCAGGCCGTGTCTAACACAGCCTCGCCCATCGGCAAACCAGATCTGCTTGCCCCGCCCACCTCAAAACAATGGCAAAAAAAATGAACGATCGTCCAAAAATTTGGTTTTTAAGATGGAAGAAGTTAGGTTTAAAAAAGTCAAAAAATTATCACAAAACAAATAAAATCATAATTTTACAAACAACAAAAAATTTGGACGATCGTCCAAATTTTTGGTCGCACGGCAAATGGTGTGATGTGGTTTTGCGGTGGGTGGGGATTTGATTTGCATGGGGTGCATCGCGGGATGGATAGTTGGCGGCATGTTCACTGGACTTGTTGAGGAAGCGGGGCGCTGCGAGTGGCTGAGAATCGGGGAGTCGGGCGCTCAATTGGCGATTCGCGCTCCGCGCATTGCCGCGACGGTTCACATCGGCGACAGCGTGGCTGTGAATGGTTGCTGCCTCACGGTGACGCGGACTGCGGATTCGGTGATGGAATTCGATCTTCTTGTGGAGACTCTTCGCCGCACGAATCTGGAATCACTCGCTCCCGGAGCGGGGGTGAATCTGGAACGCTCGCTGGCCGCGGATGGACGCCTGGGCGGGCATTTCGTGCAGGGGCATGTGGATACCACCACCAAGGTTCGATCCGTTGCGCGGCAGGGTGCGGATTTGCGTTTGGACTTTGAAATGCCTGCGGAGTTTGCCTGCTATCTCGCTTCCAAAGGTTCGGTTGCCATCAATGGTGTGAGTCTCACCGTCGCGGAAGTGGGCGGCGATACCTTCACGGTCTGGATCATTCCCCATACGGCCGCAGCGACCAATCTCGGCGCTCTTGCAGCGGGGCACACCGTCAACCTCGAGTGCGACATGCTGGCGAAATACACCGCCCGCATCCTGGAGTGTCGGCGGGACTGACCGGCCCGGCTTTACTCCAAACCACGCTCGGAGAGGTCGCCCTCGTCGAGTCCGAGGTAGTGGCCAAGTTCATGGAGGAATGTGATGCGCACCTCCTCGCGATAGGCGTCCTCCTCGGCCTCACACATATCCCAGAGATTTCCAAGCCAAAGCACGATCCTTGGCATCTGCGGGCTCGCTGGATCCGTGGCATCCGCGCCTTCGAAGAGGCCAAGTTGGTCGCTCTCTATTCCATCGGCCTCATGTGCCGGCGAGGGGAATTCCTCCAGCACCATGGCGACCTCGCTCAGAGCGTCGCGAAGTGGTGCTGGTAGCTCCGAGCGGGTTCTTTCGATTTCCTCGATGGCCACTTCCATCAGGTAGGCAAATGGTGCGTCGGGATTCTTTTCAAAGTTCATGTCCTTTTTTCCGAGCCATCAGCTCAGACGCAGGACACCTTCAGTGGCTCATTGAAAAAAGCCAGTAATTCTATTTTCAAAAGTGGAAGCCTTAAACTAACATTGACTCCAGATATCGTCATGGGCCCCCAACACGAGTTTATTGAAAAAAGCCTCGAGCTTTGTCAGAGGGGAGACATGGAAGAACTTTCGCGCGTCTATTCAGAGATTCTTCCATTGCTCCAAGGATACCTCCAAAATCTTGGCGCCTCTTCGCTCGAGGCGGAAACTCTGGCTGTCGAAGTTCTGAGTGATTGTCTGGTTGGAACTCTGAGTCGCCCGCCTTTGATCAATAAATGCCAAGGGCGCAGTTCTCTCGCCACCTGGATGAGTGCTGTGGCCAGAAACCGATACTATGATTTTATGCGTGGGCAAAAAATGGATCGCGCCATCGTCTCGGAGCTTCAAGAGGCCTTGGTCGCGGGAGATGAGTGGGTTGAAACGCGCGTTCAAGATGAACACCTTTTCGAGGCCTTGCGCTCGGCGTTGGTTCAGGCTTTTCAAGCCTTATCAGCCACGGATGCCGTGCTCCTCCACTTGGTGCATGGCCACAAGGTGGATCAACGCATTCTCGCGAGATTACTTGGTTGGTCGGATACCAAGATGAGCCGCCATCTCTCGTCCCTCCGCTCCGATCTGAAGCTCCATGTCCAATCCTTGCTCCGCGATGTGGAGAGAGGCGAACCGCCAAGCTGGGAGGACTTGATACAGGTCTGCGGTCAAATGGTTGAACCACTCTGAAAAACGATGGCTAGTCTTTCATTTGATTCCACTCCAGACGATGCGCCCTTCCAGTTTCTTCTCGATATGTTTCTGAGGGCTGAGTCGTTGGCTTGTTTTGCCGGTCACTCTGACGAAGAGGAAATCAACGGAACTATGCAGGAAATGGCTGCAGGTCGTCTCGCCCCTTTAGATGTGCAAGAGCTTTTCGGCAAGTTGAGGTCTGATCCATCCGCCGTGGCCCGCCTCGCCTCACTGCTCCAGGAATCCAAGGGTGGCGATCGGGGGGCTGAGGAATGAAGGGCGGAGTCCCGCATTATAGCATTCCGGCAGCCGCATTGCCCGAGGGCATCCAGCTCCCGCAGGGAACCGGCCTGGTGATGGAGGCATGGATGGACGCGCAAGCTGGCGCGATCTGCCGGGGCGAGTGGAGTGGATGGCCCTGCGCCGGGGGATTTGATTTGCTGCGCGATGCGGTGACTGCCACCGATGCGGATGAGGGAGCGCTCTGGTTGGTGGACGATGTGAAACGCGAACTCCGTCCATGTTTCAGCATCGGGGAGCATTATGAAATTTTTCTCAAAGAGATTCGTCAACCGCTCACCTCGGGCTTGATCAGTATGGTTTTTTTCACCGAGGACTCGATCTGCGAAGCCGAAGTTGGACGCCGGAGCGAGTATTGTCCGGATGTCGATTCGCGTCTTGGCGCGAAGACAAAAGCCATGATTGCAATCCCGGTCTTTTTTGCACAGCGGTGCCGGGGAGTTTTTTCGGCCGTTCTTTTCGAGCTGAGTCCTCAAGTGACGCATAAGGAGGCTTTTATGCACTCGGATTTTGAAACACTCTCTCAGGCTGCCACGCTCTGGGGTGAGTTGATGGATTCGCAACTCGCTGGAGTCGGAATACAAGGCGGCACAAACTCGGGGGTATGAGTGGAGTCATTCGCTGGGAGGACTTCCCGGATGCCATGCGGCGTGGTGACGGGCGGGGGGTGAGGATTGCGGTGCTTGATTCCGGCATCGAAAGGCTTCATCCCGGATTCAAGGGGGCTCACTTTGATGACGACCTTTGCTTTGCGACTACTGGAAATGGCGAGGCTCCAAATGATGCCGGAGGGACGGATTTCTTTGGTCATGGAACGGCTGTGGCATCTGTGCTTCTTCAAACCGCACCCTCAGTCACGATCGGCAGCTTCCGCGTTCTTGGCGGCGAGGCCTACGGTCGGGATGAAATCATTCGCCGGGCGGCATTGGAGGCCATAGCGCGCGGATACCACATCATCCACTGCAGCTTTGGCGCGAGCGGGTCGCCATTCACCGTCATGTCGTTCAAATCGTGGATTGATAGCGCGTATCTCGCCGGCGTTCATATCGTCGCGGCCTGCAATAACGGCGGATCATCTGTGCGTGTTTGGCCAGCGCATTTTTCAAGTGTGGTGGCGGTGGATTCCGCTGCCGGGGTTTCCAGCGGGCATCTCCAGAGGCGTGCCGGATCGCTTGTCGAGTTCGCCGCCCCGGGAGGCGTTCGGGTGCATTTGCCTTGGAAGGATAAAACGATGCGCACCATTGCGGGAACCAGCTTTTCCGCCCCGGTGGCCACGGGCCTCATGGCCAGAATTCTCTCAATCCATCCCGGCATTCATCCCGACCAGATGAAGATGATTTTGAGGGAAATCGCCGAGCCTGCAGCGTAGCAGGCTTATAGTCTGGCTGGCAGATTCCCTACGGGATCGAGGGAGGAACGGGGCCTGTTTTCGGAACGAGGCGGAGAATGACTGTGCGGTTGCGCGCAGCGGCATTTGGGACATCGCTTGAGAAAGGCTGGATCATGCCGCCAGTTGAACTCACAAGGAGGCGTTCTGCGGGAAAGTTGCTATCCTCGCGCAAGACTTCCGTGGCGGCCACAGCACGGCGAAGTCCGAGCGTGTAGTTATCGCGGAATGGTGACTGCTGGCGCATGGCAGTGCCGTCCGTCTGGCCTTCGATGATGAGCCAGAAGTCCGGAGCGTTCTTGGCTATCAAGGCTCCTGTGAGAGCGAGTTGCTCGCGGCCTTTTTTGTCCACTTTCAAGCCTGAAGCAAAGATGCCCTCCTCAAACTTGATGCGTATTTCGTTTTTGTTGCTGGTAATCACGCAGCCGGGGAGTTCCATGAGGCTTGGGAGCAGGCGGTTGATTGCTTCCAGATTCTGGTCGGGGGCAGGCGCTGCCGCCACTTGCGCAATAGGCGCGGTGCGTGGGGCTGGGACTTCCGGCGTCAGGGTCACAGGCTTCGGTGTCGGAGCCTCTACAAGTGCGACCGGCGCAGGCATAGGCGTAGGCGCAGGTGTGGAAATCGCCTCGGTCACAGCGGCAGGCATCGGCGCGGAGGCGGAGATGTTTGCCTGAGCTGCGATGGGCTCCTCGTTGTCGTTGTGTTTATAAACAACCTGAAATTCCGGCAACACGGGCATGGTGGGTTGCGGCTTCGGCTGGGCGAGCGGCGAGGGGGCGGGTTCGCCGGGATTGAGGAGTTCTTTGATGCCGAATCCTGCGGCACCAAGAACGACCAGGATCACAACCCAGTAAGCGAGTTTCCGAAAGGCGTTCATGCCTCCACCAGAGCGGTCGCCATTGCGAGAAGGAGGACCCGGAACGGCTCCGGGCTTGTTGTAGGGGCGCGATATCTCCACGGCATCGGTGTCGCGTGAGGTCTCGCGGTTTGTTTCGCGGAATGCCGGAAGGGCGGATGCTGAGGGCTGAACAGCTTTACGAATCTTAGGTTCTCTCGGGGCAGGAGCCGCTTTGGAAGATTTTTTGCCCTGCGATTTCTCAGAGATTTGCGCCATGAGCTCCAGGGCGGAGGTGGAACGAACCGGTGTCTTGCGGGTGGCTTTAGCTGCGGGTTTGGCAGGAGCCTCTTCTTCGTCTGGTTGCTCGATCACTTCGCTGATACCGCTGAATTCGTCGATCTCACGCACTTCGCCGACGGAATCGAAATCGTCATCACCGACCGAGCCAACCATTTCCCCGACCACTGGCTTGATTTGCCTAGCCACGGTGGACTCGGCTTTTTGAAGCTTGGCAGGAAAGTCGATCTCGGCTGGTTCGCCCACTGATTCTTCCGGCAGATTGGTGGCTTCGCCATCGCGTTCGCGCATCCAATTTTCCAGAGCGAACCTGTTGAAGCGCCACTGGCGTCCGACTTTCACTCCGGGCAATTGCCCCTCGCTGCAGAGTTTCAGCAGTGTGGACTTGGGCATTTTGAGGAAGACTGCCGCCTCGTCGCCGTTCATCACTTCATTTTGGGGAGTTGTTTGATCGTTTGCCATGCCTGATTTGTGGGCAGTGACCCTGCAATAAAAAGCAGGCGGATGCAAACATTGGTTTTCGGGTTTGTCGTTGCCGGATGCGGATTTTTTCGAGAATGCTTGAGGAAATGAAAAGCGTTCGAGTGCGAGTGCCGGCTACTACGGCAAATCTGGGGCCTGGTTTTGATGCGATGGGAATCGCCCTGCGTATTTACAATACGACCACCGTTGAGCGCGGGAGAGGAACCGATCCCGGCGACATGGCCAAAGCTGCGGCGGATCTGTTTTTTCAGACCTCGGGGGTGAAGAAATTTGATTTCCACTGGAGTGTGGAAGGCGATGTGCCGAGGTCGCGCGGTCTGGGCAGTAGCGTCACCGTGCGACTTGGTGTATTGCATGGACTCAACGCTCTGGCTGGCAAGCCGCTGGATCGTCAGGCGGTCTTCAAGCTCTGCGCGGAATTGGAGGGGCACCCCGACAACGCCCTGCCCGGGGCCTTCGGGGGCTTCTGCATCGCTCCCAAAGCCGGTCCATTGCAGCGTTATCCGGTCGGTGAGGAACTGGCCTTTGTGCTGCTGATTCCTGATATGGAGTTGGAGACTTCCAAGGCGCGCGGTGTGCTTCCGGCGAAAATCCCCCTCTCCGATGCCGCGCTCTCGGTTGGAAACGCAGCGGCCATCGCCGGGGCGTTTGCCAGCGGCGACTATCGTAAGTTGTCAGGCTGCTTCGAGGATCGCCTGCACCAACCTTACCGCGCCAAACTCATGCCGTTTCTGGATGATGTCATCGCCGCCGGATGCGCAGCGGGC
>CANKXQ010000058.1 GCA_947487745.1 Spartobacteria bacterium
CCGTCGTTTTGCTCAGATCACCCAAAATTGGAGGGGACGCCCCTTGTTGAGCCGGGAAGTGGTCGTCAATCTCATAGGCTCGACGACAACCAAGTCGGGACTGAAAATCAAAGCTGCATTGGATGAAGGGATATATCCGACAAAGCAGAAGGTGAGCGATGAAGAGATGTCTGCCATCAAGATCACCCGCGAGGAATTTCATGGCGAATGGAACTACTCTATTTGCCCATAAATGCAACAGTTATTTTTGAGTAATTCTTTAGCTGAAAACACGCTTTGTTTGGTGCACAAAAAGAATGCTGTAAAAAAAATCCCAAATCGATCCCCAGCGGTCCGCTTTCCAAGCGACTTGGCGCCGAATGCACCACCTCCACGCATCGCGGCACGCCATCCAAAAAGCCCCGATAAAATCCTGCCGCGCCAGCGCGGTTCAAAAATCCATCGCCAAATCAGATGAAATGTCTCCGACGCGATCTTCAAGGTGGGCACGCGCTCTCTTGACATGATTTCCGAGTAACCTGGATTGCGAACCGGTTCCTTTGCGGTCTACTGTCTAGGTTGAATGGATATTCGATTCACAAAAATGAACGGCGCGGGAAACGACTTCGTTGTCCTCGACAATCGCACACGTAGTCTTTCACTCGACGGCGCTGCCATAGCCCGTCTCTGTGACCGGCACAGAGGAATTGGCGCGGATGGATTGCTGGCCGTCGAGCCGGCCGACGGGGCTGCCGATTTCCGCATGCGCTACTACAATAGCGATGGCGGCGAGGCCGAGATGTGTGGGAATGGGGCGCGGTGCTTTGCAAGGTTCGCTGCGCGTCTCATGCCCGAGAAACCACTTTCCGTAAGTTTTGAAACGCAAGCCGGACTCATCACGGCCGCTCTGGAGGGCGAGTTGGTCGCTCTTGAAATGGGACGCCCGCAGGATTACCGCGCTGGGCAGTCTCTCACTCTGGGCGATTCCAAGCATCAAGTTCACTTCCTTAACACCGGTGTCCCACACGCCGTGGTCTTTGTCCCTGATGTCGAAAAAATCGATGTCATTGCTCTCGGTTCGGCCCTTCGGAGGCACGATGCCTTCAGCCCCAAGGGCACAAATGCAAACTTCGCCCAGGTCCTCGCGCCGGACAGTCTCGTCCTCCGCACCTACGAGCGCGGGGTTGAAGGCGAGACGCTCGCTTGTGGCACCGGGGTCTGCGCGACTGCGCTTCTGCACTCAGTAGAATCCGGAGCGTCGTCGCCAATCCATGTCCGAGTTCGCGGTGGCGACACCTTGCGTGTCGATTTTCAAAGAAATCCCGATGGCAGTTTTGCTTCGGCGCGGCTCACCGGTCCAGCGGATTTTGTTTTCGAGGGCACCATTTCCTTGTAACGATTCACCTCATGACATTCGCAGGAGCACACACCGCGCTCGTTACGCCATTTCGTAACGGCCAATTAGACACCGAAGCCTTCCGTCAACTCATTGAAGCACAGATTGCAGGCGGCATCTCGGGTATCATACCCGTTGGCACGACCGGAGAGTCGCCCACACTCGACCACGATGAACATCTCAAAGTCATCGAGGTCGCCATCCAGACTGCGAACAAGCGGTGTCTTGTCATCGCAGGGACCGGCTCCAATTCGACCAGCGAGGCCATTTCCTTGACCCAAGCTGCCGAAAAAGCGGGCGCGGATGCAGCGCTGCTTGTCGCTCCCTACTACAACAAGCCCAGCCAAGAGGGCCTCTACCGCCATTTCAAAGCCATCGCCGAGGCGGTGAAGATTCCAATCGTTCTCTACAGCATTCCCGGCCGTTGCGGCATCGAGATCGGAGTTGAAACCACAGCGCGGCTCGCCAAGGATTTCAAAAACATCGTAGCCATCAAGGAGGCTGGCGGCTCCGTGGAGCGCGTCAATCAGCTCCGCAACGCCCTGCCTGCCGGGTTTGAAGTGATCTCGGGTGATGACTCGCTCACGCTACCCTTCATGTCGGTCGGCGCTGTTGGCGTCATCAGCGTGGCATCGAACATTATTCCAGCCGAAGTCTCGCGCATGGTTCGCCACTACCTCGCAGGTGAATCCTCCAAGGCCCTGGAGATTCATCAAAAGTATTACCCGCTCTTTAAAGACCTCTTCATCGAGCCGAACCCCGTCCCGGCGAAGTTCGTGCTCGCCCGTCTTGGCAAGATGACATGCGAAGTCCGCCTCCCTCTGTGCGAGATGACCTCCGCCAGTGTCCAGCGCCTCACTGAAACCCTTTCCCGAGTCGGTCTATGAATCCCACACGCGTCATCATCAATGGTTCCCGTGGTCGGATGGGGCAGGCTCTCATCGAGTGTGCCAAGCTCGATCCGCTCTTTAGCCTGGCTGGCGCCACCGATCTCGGTGACGACCTGCCTGCGGCACTTCCCACATGCGATGCGGTGATCGACTTCACCCATGCGACATCCACCGTTGCCATCGCCGAAGCCTGCGCGACTGCCGGGAAAATCCTCGTCATCGGCACCACCGGCCACCGTGACGATGTCCGCAACCGCATCACCGAGTTGTCGAAAACCATTCCGATTGTTTTCGCTCCAAACTTCAGCGTCGGCGTGAACACGCTCTTCTGGCTCACGCGCAAGGCTGCGGAAATCCTCGGCCCCGAATTCGATCTCGAAGTGGTGGAAATGCACCATCGCCTGAAAAAAGATTCTCCAAGCGGGACGGCCCGCCGGTTGGCCGAGATTCTCGCGGATGTTCGTCAGTTGGAATACAGCAAGGATGTCATGCACGGCCGCGAGGGCATGGTTGGCGAACGGACGAATGAGGAAATCGGCATGCACGCCATTCGTGGCGGGGATGTTGTTGGCGACCACACAGTCATTTTTGCCAATGTCGGCGAACGCGTGGAACTCACGCACAAGGCCTCCAGTCGCGATACCTTTGCCAAGGGCGCACTCCGCGCCGCCCGCTGGGCACAAGGCCAAAAGCCGGGGCTCTACGACATGCAGGATGTTCTCGGCCTGAAATGAGGGTAGGCATCGCGCTCGGTTCGAATCTGCACGAGCGCCTTCATCTCCTGCAATCCGCCCGACTGCATTTGCAAGTCCTCCATGAGGATCGTGGGCCTTTCCTATGCTCCCGTATCTTTGAGGCCGAGCCAGTGGATTGCCCGTCCGGTTCGCCGCTGTTCCTCAATGCCGCCATCGAAATCGCCTGCACTCTTCCGCCGCTTGACCTGCTCGCCGCCTTGCAGCGCATCGAGCAGGTTCTTGGACGCCCCAAGGATCATGCCTTCCACGCGCCACGCACCATCGACCTCGATATCCTCTACTACGACAACCTGCATTTCGTCCTTCCCGAACTCACTCTTCCGCATCCCCGGATTTCCGAGCGCCCCTTTGTGCTTTGCCCTCTTTCGGACATCTGCCCCGAGCGTATCCTGCCCGGTTGGGAAAAATCCATCGCCGAGCGTTTGGCCGGGTTTTCCGCAGGGGAATTGCCCAAAGCCGTGGCCTGTTTTTAAAACTCCTTCCTGATATTACTCTCAAATCCCCGTGAAACCCGCACCAGCATCACTCCGCGCAGCCAAGGCCGCAGGCCGCCGCCTGGCCACGCTTACGGCCTACGACTACCCCACAGCGCGTCTTCTCGACGAGTGTGGCCTCGATCTGCTTCTGGTCGGTGACTCCTTGGGAATGGTCGTTCTTGGGCATCCAGACACCACGCAAGTCACGATGGAGGACATGATTCACCATACCCGGGCCGTGGCGCGTGGAGTCACCGAAACACTCGTGGCCGCCGATCTGCCCGCAGGCAGTTGCCGCACGCCGAGCCTTGCTGTTGAGAATTCCCGCAAGCTCCGCGAAGCCGGTGCGGACTGGGTGAAAATCGAGGGAGGCAGCGAGTGCCTGCCTGCCATCGAGGCCATCCTTGCAGACGGCATTCCGCTCATCGGTCATCTGGGCATGCTTCCGCAGCGGGTCGTGGAAGAAGGGGGCTACCACATCAAGGGGAAGTCCACTGCCGAGGCCGAGCTTCTGGTTTCTGACGCCCTTGCCATCGACCAGGCTGGCGCCAGCGCCATCGTCCTGGAACTCGTCCATGCGCCACTGGCTGCAGAGATTTCAAAAAAGACAACCTGCCCGACCATCGGCATCGGAAGCGGGAAGGAATGCGACGGCGGCATCCTTGTCCTCCATGATCTCATTGGACTCTTCCCGTGGTTCCGTCCGAAATTTGCCCAGCCACGCGCCGATGTCGCCACCACCATTCAGCAGGCTGTGCGCGAGTATTCACGGGAGATTCAAAATCCAGCGGGTTGATTCCTCTCAGTCTTTGAGGGCGAGGGGAGTGTGGAGATCGAAATGAATCTCGTATTGCCCGCCGGGTGAAAGCACTCGGCGGCGGACGGGAACGCCGAGCACTTGACGGAATAGGGACTCCTCCAAGCCATCCGCCTCCGGGAATGCCTTGTGCAGTGCCGCAGCGGGGTTGTGTCGCTCGATGATCCGTATGCCCGGTGACAATTCCACCATGCGGCCTTCTTCATCACGAGCCTTGGCCAGAAGGTGCATTTTCTCGGCAACAGGTGTCCGTGCGGGAATGTGACTCCGGTATTTCTCCGTGCATTCCTGGAAGTAGAGCAGCAGCAGTTTGGCCGCGCTGCTGGAACCATAGAGATTTCTGGCATGGCGAAGAATGGAGATGGCTGCCGTGTTGTCGGATTCCTCAAACCATGACTGCCCCTTGGATGTGAGACTGTAGACCAGCAGAGGGCGTCCGGCACCGCGATGGTTGTTGCGACTTGAAAGGAGGCCTCTTTTTTCGAGAGCCAAGCAGTGTTGTTTCGCACCCATGTAGCTGAGCTGAAGCTTTGCGGCGAGTTCCCGCACGGGGAGGGGACCCGATTGTTTCAGTTCGCGAAGAACCTCGTCTTGCCGGCTGGTGGGTTGTGATGAATTGGCGGGCGGCATGAGGTGAGCAGTTGTGCGGCTTGCCCGGGAAAATGGCTAGCCATCAGGCAGGAGCGCGCGCTCCTCCGGGCGGAGTTGGCTTTTGTTGATCGTTCTCGAGAGTTCATCGGCTTCCTTCGTTTTTCCGATGCCATAAAGCACGGCGGCGCGAACGGTTCTCCAGGGAGTGGGCGCTGAAAGCCATGAAATGATCTTGCCCTCGTAGAGTGCATCAGCTCCGGCAGGGTTGCCGGTTTTCAGCATCCCCAGCGCGGCTATGCTCAACGAGGCGAGGGAGTGCGGCGTGTTGTCGTAAAACTCCTTCGCAATAGCGGCCGTGGTCGCAGGTTTGTCGTTCGTGAGAAGTTTCAGATAAGTCTGGTCACTGCGAGCTTCAGCCAGCAGGGGGAATGATTCGGTGAATTCCTCATAAAGCGGCAAGAGTTCTGCTGCCGAGGTGTTTTGTGGCCAACAGCGGATCAGGCCCAAGTATCCCTCCAGCGCTGTTTCCTTGCGGTGGGAGAGGGCGGTGTAGGCTTTAGTTGCCTGTTCGCGTTCACCGATGCGCAGGGCATAGGCGGCTATGAAGGAAACAACCTCGGGTTTCTCGTAGGCCAGGCCGAGTTGCATTTCGCGCCAGCTTTTCTCAGCACTCTCGCTCTCGCCGGATTTCTCCGCAGCCCTCGCCAGGAAAAGCAGGCGGATGCTATCCGAGAGGCCGATGATCGTATCGGCGTCGAGCATGGTAAAAATATCATTCCAGCGCTCCAGACCTGCGAGGGCGTCAAGGTAGAGGAGAAGCCAATCAGGATTTGAAGCGGCGCGTTCACGGCCGATGAAATCGACGGCCTCCTTGTAGTGCAGTCTGCGATTGAGCCAGCGGGCAAAAGCGAGTGCGTCATCAGGGGCGCCAGAAGTGCGCTCCGACATGGTTTGTGCGAGAAGCGCAGGCTTGGTGGAGGGGGTCTGCATTATCCGCAAATCCAGTGCCAGCAAGGCATCGTCTGGAGTGTGCAGCGGATGCGCCAGGAGATTGTCCGCGACTTTGTCAGCTTGCAGGGATTCGGTTGTGCGCTGCGCGAGAATCTGGGCTCCCAGTAGTCGAAGTGCAGAGATGCCAATGGCGGAATTTTTATCCACAAGCTGAAGGAGGATTTGACGACTGGCGGTGACATCTGTCTTGAGGGTCATCTCGGCGGTCGCCAGTAGAAGTCTCTCACCATCATCCGGCGTGAGGGTCGGGAGTTCTTTTTTTGCCAAATCGAGAGCCTCTTTGAGGTTCCCCTCTTTCTCTAAAAGGCGCATCTGAATGATGATTTTTCGGGCCGAGTGATCGTCTTGGAGTTGATCCAGCGAGGCCTTTGCGATGACAGGGTTATCAGCCTTGAGGGCCTGTTCGGCCAGTGTGAGGAGTTCCTGTGGAGAAGCCTGCTTTTCCAGCATGAGGCGTTGAAGGGCATTCAGCGAGTTCGGGTCGCCGAGCGAGGCGTTGAAGAGGCGGACTTTGCGGAAGACGGACTCCTCATTCGGCACCATGAGAATAGCTTGGCGCATCAGGCTTATGGATTTCGGAACATTGCCCTCATTGGCCGCAATCTCCGACTGCGCTAGAAATTTCATAGCCCGCCAGACTTTGAGCCGATGATAAGCCGGGGGGACTGCGACCCAAAGGATCAGGCCTGAAATGAGTAGAGCGAGAACGATGCGCGCACGGATGTCTCGAGCCAGTTCCAGCAGGAAGTGTCGGTGAGGGTGTTGTCCATGTGGGTCAACCTCATAGTCGGGAAGTTCGATAGGAACCATTGCGACTGGGGCTGGAGAGGAGGTGAGCGATGGATCGTCTTCCTCCTTGGTTTGCTTTTTTATGCGAGGAGGTGCTTTGGCATTCTTCGCAGCGGCGCGCGGCTTGGTGATTTTTGCTATCGGGTCGCTCATTTGCTCTCTGGACGATTCTCCTCCATGGTGCGTGCCAAGAAGGCGGTAAGTGTGTTTGCCGCAGTAGCCACATCCGTCGTATTCCAGACAGCGGCTTCTAAAAGTGTTTGCCCGCGATTTCGGATTCCCTTTGTCACAACCTTCCAGCGTCCTTTCAGTGTATATTCTTCGCCACTGAGCGTTTCATTTGCCTCGGGACTATGCTCTGCGGAAGCGCCTCCTGCAATGATGGAGTGGAAAACAAGAACCGGTCTTCCGGCATCGCGAAATAAAAACACGCGGAAGCGAAAGCTCTCCTTGCCCACCTGAATCGTGAGGGAGGGAAGTTGCTTTTCAAGAACCATGCCGATGCTGGCAAGACAGGTTCGGGGGTCATGGATGTTCAATGCTTGAATGGCCGTTCGCCCTGCGGGCCAGCGAAGATAAAACACCTGCCACGCGCGCCCAGCGGAATCCGCAAACCGCTCGGAGAATCCCTCTGGAAAAAAAAGAATACGGCGGGTGCGCTCGGAGATGGGAATCGGCTTGGTTCCCGGAGTGCCGGATTTGAGTGCCCAATTGCTTTCGGAGTTTGTCCCTACCTCATGGGAGCGATACCAGAGTTCGGTGCCGGCGAGAGATGTCGCTGTGAGAAGAATTGTGGACAGACAGACCGCGATGAGGGGCTTGGAAATGGGTAGTGGCGCGTCCGAGTCCACTGGATCGCTCTCGGCGTTTTTTTGCCTGCTGCGGAATCTGTTGTAAAAA
>CANKXQ010000059.1 GCA_947487745.1 Spartobacteria bacterium
ATGATCATCCCGCATCGGCCATCACCCACGCTTTTGCCGTCCAGAGCCAAACTGCGAGGCAACAACCCGGTGTTGGCTTGCAGCCAGGCCGTGAGGGCTTGAGCGTAGGCCTCGGGATCAACGGCAGCCAGAAGGTCGTTGAGCGCGTCATAACCGGGCATCTTGAGCCGCTTGGTTTGCTTGTCGCGCACCCTCAACCCGATGGCCTCTCTTTGGCTCTGGGACAAGCAGGCGACTTTGCGCCAGATATCGAGCACGTCGCGTGCGCCCATGAGTAAGCCCAGGGCAATCAGCGAAAGCATCGCCGGGAGCGGGTGGCGTCGACTTTTGGGATGGCGGGGATCGGGCACTTCTAAAAACGCGCCGCGACTGCGCCACCGGCTTGAGCCGCTCCGAGCGAGTCACCGCATCCCAGCCCACCACCTCATCCCGGTCTTTGAGGTGCCATGCCGCCGCACACCACACCAACACCCCCGCCAACCTGCCTTCCTCGAAACCCAACTGGCAAAGCCGGTCTCCAGCCTCCCGACCTGCTCCCAGTCCGTGTTCCCGGCCGAGCGCTTCTTTTGCCCTCCGCCAGTCGTGCGCCGAATGCGCCACCTTGATTTCCAAACCCGGGATTTCTTTTCCAGAGTTGGCCCCTGTAGCTTATGTTTTCTTCTTCACCAGACTATCACAGCTTTTCTGTGCCTTTTTGTCTATCTTTTTCTTTCAGCCAGTTTTCTTGCTGATTCTAGAACCTCCAGCCAAACGCCCTGACCGGCGGCGACATGAAGGTTTTTCACGCTTGCATATGGCGCAAGTAAGAGCCGAAGCACGCTGAGTGTTCATAAGTGTCCCGCACCCTGTTTCTGTGATGGAAATCCTGCCCCGGCGTCTGTAGCTTGCCTGCAATGAACCGTCGGGTAAGCTTCGCCAAGCAGGAACCAGTGGCCAATCGCGATGCGTGGGGGCGTTGGCTTTGGCCGGCGTTGATTGCGTCGATTTTGCTGCATCTGCTTTTTTGGAATTGGTCGCGTCATTTTCCGGTGGAGCGGATGAGTGAGGAGTTTTACGAGAAAATTGTTCCGCGCACATTTCAGGTGGAGCGGGTGGAAATCGATCCGCGCCTCTTGGAGCCTGAGCGCGAGGAGGCAGCCAAGGCCCGTGTGGCGCCTGTAGCCTTTCAATTGCCTGCGGAGAGCTTTTCTTCGGAGAAGATTGTTTCCGAGGCCCCGGATGCAAAAAATCCTCCGCGATTGGACACGGCGATCCTGAATGAAAAGCCGGTGTTGGGTGATGCGGTCAATCAGGGTGTGCCGATTCCAAGCTCGCTGCCGATGGCGGCGGATGCTCCTTCGGAGGACATGCTCAAGGAAATGCCCGCATTGAAAAGCGACCCTCTGGCGTCACTGCCCCAGCCGGTGGCTGTCGCACAAGTGGGTAAAATCCTTTCCGCCCAGCCGGGCGATGGACGCGGTTTCACAAACCTTGATGAGCTTCTCGCACAGACCGGTCCGCTCTCGCCCGAGACGGCTCCGATCCTGCTGCCGGGGGATTTGCTTTTTGAATACGACGCCTACCGCCTCCAGCCCGGGGCTATCTCAAGCATGCAAAAGCTTGGCCAGCTCCTTCTCCGCACCCCGCGCTCGCGTTTTCTCATCGAAGGCCACAGTGATTCGTTCGGGCCGGATGACTACAACCTCCGCCTCAGCGAACTCCGTGCGCAGACCGTGAAGGAATGGCTGATCTCCTCGATGGGCATTCCCGCAGATTCCATCGAAACGCGCGGCTTCGGTGAGTCGCGGCTTGTGGCGCCCGCGACAGGAAGCATCGAGGAGCAACAAATCAACCGCCGCGTCGAAATCGTCATCCGTCCGCCCGCGCCATGAGTCAGCCTCCCGAACCGCACACGCTCGAAAATTCCGCCCTCGAACTTTCCAAGAGTGCCCGCGCCGGAAACAGTGATCCGGTCATCCTCTTCAAAAACTTCCGCAAGGAGGAAGAGGAGCGCCTGCGTTCCTGGCACGATGCCGGCGGCGGCGGGCGTGAGATTGCCCGTCAGCGTTCGGACATGGTCGATATCCTGTTCCGCGAGCTTTTCGATGATGTCGTGCGCCGCGTGGCGAAAAAATCCCTCGCCGGTCGATTGTCGGTCGCGGCCTTTGGAGGCTACGGCCGCCGCGAACTCACGCCGATGAGCGATGTGGATATTCTGTTCCTACAGAATAAAAACACAGTGGACAAAGAGGTGGAGGAAGTCATCCGCCAGACGCTCGTGGCCCTCTGGGACATTGGATTCAAGGTCGGACACGCGACGCGATCGATCAGCCAGGCCGTGGAGAAATGCAACGACGATCCGATCACAAAAACCTCGATGTTGGAGTGCCGCTTCCTCGCCGGGGAACGGGAGATTTTCAACCGCTTCAAGGAGCGCTTTCAGGACGAGTGCGTGCGCGGCCATGCGGACCAATACACTGCTTGGCGCTTGGCGAACCAAGCCGAGCTGCGCGTCAAATACGGTCGCACCGTCTTCATGCAGGAGCCGAATATCAAGAGCGGCACGGGCAGCCTGCGCGATTACCAGAGTCTGCTCTGGATTTCTCAATTCAGGCTCGGGGTCAACACCACCTCCAAGCTTGTCGAGGCCAAGGTTCTTCGCGATGGCGACCGGCGCCGGCTTGAGAAAAGTTATGACTTCATGCTGCGCACCCGCGCCGCCATGCAATACCTGAACGGCCGCTCGGCCGATGTCCTCACCCTCCAGCTCCAGGGGCGGGTGGCCAATGAATTCAGCTATCCCCAGAAAAACATTCTCCGCAAGGTCGAGGCCTTCATGCGCGACTACTATGGCCATGCGCGGACGATCTACCTGGTGACCGAGGCGGCCCTGCGGAAAATGGAGGCCATTCCCGATGCCCGCCCCACAGGCATTCTCAGCCTCTTTGGCGTTCGACAGAAGCCTGAGAAACTCGATCGCTTCATCATTCGAAATGGCAAGCTCGAACCCGAGTCGCGCGAGATTTTCAACGACGACCCCTATCGGCTCATGCGGGCCTTCCACCACGCCCAGGTCCGCCAACTCGAATTCCACCCCGAGCTTGTGGATCTTATCCGCCGTCGTCTGCATCTCATCGACCGCACTTTCCAATACTCCATCGCCGCGCGGGAGACCTTCTTCGCCATTCTGTCCCGCAAGGGCGAAGTCGGGCGGACTCTGCGCCTCATGCATGATCTCGGTGTCCTGGGTCGTTACATCCCCGAGTTCGGCGCGCTGGACTGCCTCGTTCAGCACGAGTTTTTCCACCGCTACACGGCCGATGAGCACACGCTCGTCTGCATCGAGAAGCTCGATGGCGTTCTCTTTGCGGCGGAAAAAAAACTTGCCGGCTACAGGCAGATTTTTCAGAAGCTCGAAGATCCCTCGATTCTTTATCTCTCGATCTTGCTCCATGATGTCGGGAAAGCGGCCAACACGCGCCACCACGAAGAGACCGGAGCCGTGCTCGCCCACAAGGTCGCGCGTCGGCTTCAGCTCACGCCCGACCGCCGTCGTATGCTCCTGACGCTGGTGGATTCGCACTATGTTCTCTCCAAGATGGCTCAAAGCCGGAATCTGGAGGACTCTGCCACGATCGAGGAGTTCGGGCGCATCATCCGCAACAGGAAAAATCTCGATGCCCTCATGCTGCTCACGCTCGCGGACGGCATGGGCACCAGCGACCAGAATTGGTCCGATTGGAAAGAGGGCCTCGTCTGGACTCTCTACCGCCGGGCGGGCCAATGGCTCGAAGGCGGTGTCGATGCCATGGAGCAGAGCCGCCGTGACCGCCAGGCGCAGAGAAGCATGGTGATCGAGATTATCGGTGATGGATTTCGTGATGAAGCGGATGCCCACTTCCAGTTCATGCCGATGCGGTATTTTCAAATGTATGAGCCGCTCGAAATAGCCGATCATATGCGGCTGTTCCGGCAATTCTTCGAGAACCGGAATGCCGACGACAACACGGCACTCGTTCCTGTATTCAAATGGATTCCCCGCCCGGAAAAAGGCTACACCGAAGTATGGGTGTGCGGCTGGGACCGCCCGCGCCTCCTGGAGCGCATCGCCGGGGCGTTCCTTACGGTGCGATTGAATATCCTGAGCGCCGATATTTTCACGCGCACGGACAGCCTCGCCCTCGATATCTTCCGCGTGGCCGGGACGAATCTCATGCCGATCACCAGCCCGCGCGACATTGTCGCCGTGGAGAAGCACCTCGCCGAGGCGCTGCACCACGAGGACTATGATTTCCGTCCGTTGCTGAGCAAGGAGACGCGTCTGCTCACCTACCGCCTCTCGCAAGAATTCGACCTGCCTACGCTCATCAAAATCGACAACGAGTCCCACCCGGTCTACACGCTCATCGACATTCAAACCCCCGACCGTCTTGGGCTTCTCTACGACCTCCTGCGCGCCATGGGCGACTGCGGTCTTCGTATCGAGATTTCCCGCATCACGACCGAGATGGATGTCGCGATGGACTCCTTCTACGTTTATGGGCGTGATGGAGAAAAAATCACTTCCACGCCGGCCATCAAGCATCTTCAAGAGGCTCTGCACCGGGCTGCCGTGAAGAATCCCGAATGACTCCCCGATTTGCGGCTCTTTTCTGGAGGCAGATTGTCCGTCCATGGGCCGCGCACCCCCTTCTGCCGCTTCTCAACATCCTTGGCATAGCCATCGGCGTCGCGGTTTTCCTGTCGATTCAGATGGCAAATCGAGGGGCTCTGGCGAGTTTTCAAAATGCCGTTGGCCTTGTTGCCGGTCGCGCGAATCTCGAAATCCGGGGCGATCTGCCCGAGGAGATTTTTCCGCTCGTCGTTAAGACTCCCGGCGTCAGTTCGGCCACGCCGCTCGTCGAGGGCATTGGCACATTGCCGCAGCGCCCTGGCGATTACTTGCGCATTCTCGGAGTGGACCCTTTCACCGGTTCCAACTTGAGGGTTTTTGAACTCATCGATCCGGCTGGCGCCCCGCTCGATTTGGAAATGTGGCTGCGGGAGCCGGATGTCATTGCACTGCCTCCCGGCCGTGAACTGCCTGAGGAATTTCGTGTTCTGGCCGCCGGTCGTTCCGTGACCTTGCGACATGGATTTGATCTGAAGACAGACGATGCGGCCGTGGCTTCCGATCCCCGCATCGCTGCGATGGATATAGGCTGGGCGCAGCAGTTGCTCGATCTGGGGGGACGCCTCACATCGATCCAGATTCGCGTCGAGGATCCCCTCGCGCTGGATGCCGTCATGGAAGCGCTCCGAAAAATTGCCCCCCCGGATGCGCTCATCGGTCCTCCAGCCCGGCGGGGCGCGGAGACCGAGCTCATGCTGGCTGCCTTTCAACTCAACCTGACCGCCCTGAGCCTTGTTTCCATGGTCGTGGGAGTTTATCTCATCTACAATAGCCTCTCGGCGGCCGTCGTCCGCAGGCGGCATGAAATCGGGATCCTTCGCGCAAACGGGGCCACCAAGCTCGAAGTGATGGCACTTTTCCTCGGAGAAGGCCTCTGTTGCGGATTTCTAGGAACGCTGCTCGGCCTCGCGCTGGCGGGCCCGTTGGCTGCTCTCCTGGCGGCGCCTGTGAGCCAGACGGTTTCCTCCCTTTATGCACTGGTGACGATTGAGCGCCCTGTTCTCACCCCCGGTCAAGTGCTGCTGGCCTTTGCCGCTGGCCTCGGAGCCTCGCTCATCGCCGCTTGGCGTCCGGCATCGGAAGCGGCGGCCTGCGACCCTGCTCTCGTGATTCGCCCGGGCTCACAGGGCGACTCGTTCTCGCATGAATCCCGCCACTGGGGGATGTGGGGAGCCGCCTGTCTTCTCCTCTCGGCAGGGCTCTCTTGGGGCGCGCTCCATGGCGGTGGAAAATTTCTCGGGTTTGCCTCGGTGGCCTTCCTGATAGCTGGTTTTTCGCTGCTCGTCCCGGCGGTGGTGAATTCCTTTGTCCGCCTTGTTCACGGGCCGGGATGGATGGTCCGTCTCGCCGCCCAGCACCTCGGTCGCTCCCTGCATCGCAATGCCGTTACCATCGCTGCCCTTGCTGTGGCTGTCGCCATGACGGTGAGCGTTTCCGTGATGATCCACTCGTTCCGCGCCAGCGTGACCTCTTGGCTTGGCAACACGCTCGTCGCCGATCTTTTTATCGCCCCCGCCGCCAATGAAATTGCAGGTCTCCAGAGTTTCCTGCCATCCGGCGCTGTCGAATGGGTGCAGCGCGATCCCCGTGTGAGGGAACTCGCCACCTTCCGTGAAATGCCGGTGCCTTGGGGCGAAAAGAGTGCCAATCTCGCGATCATCGAGGGCAGCGCGCGCGGCGAATTGGATTTCGTTGCCGGTCCGCCCGATGCCCGCGCCCTATTCCATCAACCGGGCATGGTTGCCGTCTCAGAGAGCTTTGCGAACCGCCATGGCACAAAGCCCGGGGATGTTCTGGAGTTTTCCTCACCCAAGGGGCCGACTGCATTTCAGGTTGTTGGAGTGATCAAGGATTTCACGCGGGATAGCGGGCTGGTGATGATCGATCGCCCGAACTTCCGCCAATTCTGGAGCGATGAACGCCTTCACTCACTTTCGATCAGCTTGCGTGATCCCGCCAACGCAGCCGCATTCGCCGAGGATTTCCGCGCCACTTTTGGGCTTGAGGGCGAGTTTTCCATCTATACAAATTCCGACCTGCGTCGTCGCGTCATGGAAATTTTCGACCAGACCTTCGCCGTCACTTCCGTCCTGCGGGCGATCGCTGTGGTCGTGGCGATCGCGGGCGTCCTGCTCTCGCTCACCACCGTCGTTGTCGAGCGCGAGCGCGAAATCGGCATTCTTCGTTCCCAAGGCGCCTCCTGCGGCCAAGTGCGTGGTCTGATCCTTTCCGAAGCGGCCATGATCGGTCTGCTCTCCGCCGTCGTGGGACTTCTCTGCGGCGCTTCCATGGCCATGGTGCTCACTTGGGTCATCAATAAAGCCTTCTTCGGTTGGACCATCGAACTCCGCTACCCGCTTGGCGTCCTCCTCTCGACTCCGCTGTGGATCATTCCGGCTGCCGTCTTCGCCGCGTGGCTCCCCGCTCGCCGCGCCTCGCTCATTCCACCCGCCAGAGCGCTCCGATTTGAGTAAGGAAACCCCGCGCCGGTTTTCACTCCCCTCGAGTTGAGCTCTCTTTGTCTTTTTGACTGCTTTCTTTGGCTTCTCAGTCTTCGTCTCTGCGGCTGATCCTGCAAATGCGGCCGCCGTCGTGGATTGGTCGGCTGGCTGGATTCAAAGTCCCAGCGCTTGGATGACTCTCGCTCTCCCGGCCGGACTCGAGCTGGTGCTGGGCATCGACAACATTCTGGCCATCACGCTGGCCGTGGGGCGTATCGATCCGTCGCTCAGGGACAAGCTGTGCTCATTCCACAGGACCAATATCGTGTGGAGCAGTTCCTGCGTGGAAATGGCTCGGAGTGGGGCTACCGCGTCGCTTTCAAGGAAGATGATATCGTCGAGTTCCCATTGGTCGGATGTTCGAT
>CANKXQ010000060.1 GCA_947487745.1 Spartobacteria bacterium
GCAGGCATTCACGAGGTGGAGGTCACGGGAAGCGGTGTGGATGAGGACTCCGCGCTCAAGGCGGCCTTTGTCAAAGCGCTCGAGCGCACGGTCGGGACGCTGGTTTATTCCTCCACCACGACCAGGAACTTCCAGCTCGAGAGCGATGTGCAGAAGCTGCTCACGAACGGCTGCATCGAGTCCTACGACGAAATCTCGTCGCGGAATGAAAACGGCGCGGGGGTCAAAACCATACGGGCCCGCGTGCGGCGCGGCGTGGTGGCGGATTTCATGCGGCGCTCGGGCTACTCGGGAGCGGCAGACCTCAGCGACACCTGGGCGCGGCTGGCCACGAGCATTCGCGGGAAAAAGCAGGCTCTCGATATGCTTCACGAGAAGATACCGCAGATTCGCGACGCCCTTTACAAGGTCAGCCTCGTCGATCTGGCGAGCGGGCGCGAGGTCGATGGAAAGACCTTCACTGAGCCATTCACGCAGGAAAACCTCGATGGTGATGTCGTCTGCGTTTGGGCCGCAGTGGTCAAACCCGACTGCCATTTCTGGGACACCCAGGCCGCGCCGCTGCTTGCGGCCTGCTTCGACGTGCTCTCCGAAAAAAAAGGCCGGCTCTTTGTAAACATGAACACCGGCGTTCCCTCGCTGCACGCCTATGGTGACGAAAACCCCGTTGTCTTCGGATCCTTCACCCGCGCGCCGATGCACCGCTGGCAGCGACTGACAAGAGGGTCCCCTCCCCCATGGCACAATGCGCGTCCCATACCGCGGACGGAATCCGCTCCGCACTGCATCGCGCTTGAGACGCGCAGCATGAATCCCGACTGTCTCGACCTGTCCCTGTATTTTTTCTCCGACGAAGTCTACCGCCGCATCATGAATCCGCCCGAGGTGCGGAATGCCCAGGACGAACTGACCTCACAACCGGAGTCCTTCGATGCCCTTCGCACCGGCCTGAGGGCGAACCTCACGCTCAAAGGCGGCGGGGAAAAAACCTTCACCGTCCGGCAAAACGCGCCTCTTTTTCGCCATTTCAGCCTTCCTTGGACGGGGAACATCCAAGCCAAATATTGCGGCCCGTATTTTCCTGCAGGCTCGTTTGCGAACGGTTGGAGCGAACAATCCCAATGGCCCTCTTGGAATGGTCCTGTCAAACCCGCGAGAAACACTCCGGGATTCGCACCATTCCTCATTCACCAAGGCCGCATTCACCTCGCGACCGGCGCCTACCAGGAGGCGCTCCGGAGAGGGATTCAAAACGAGCGGGGCGAATTTGTCTCCGACGCAGCCGACTGCGAATTCGACTTGGAGGTTATTGTCCCCTTGGTCTTCAATCTCCATCTCGATGAACTCCGTCGCGTTCAGCAACTGAGCGTCTCCCCGCTCACAGGACCGCCTCCGATCGAGCCCGGCCTGGGAGACACGCTGCTCAAGGCATTCAAGAAGTGGCTTTCCAAATGAGGATATTTTAGCAAGGCCGAATGCCACAGTTTTCGCTCGGATTATGAGCCTTGGTGAAGCCCTCAAGGGAAAAAACTTCGATCGGCATGCGTTTAGGTGTAGTCGTTTTTCCATGCACCTTACCGAAGCCGTTCGCTACCTTGATGACATCCTGCGCACACAAGAGGTCGGGGACTTTCCACAGGCCATGAATGGACTTCAGGTCGAGAACTCGGGCGGCCTGACGCGAATTGGAGCTGCAGTGGATGCCACCGAGGCCGTGATCTGCGAAGCGGCCCAGGCCGGGGTGGATTTTTTAATCGTGCACCACGGCCTTTTCTGGAGCGGAGCCCAGAGGGTCACCGGCGCGGCCTACCGGAAGATGCGCTTGCTCATGGAGGCTGACATGGCGATTTACAGCGCCCATCTGCCGTTGGATATCCATCCCGAGATAGGCAACAACGCTCTTCTTGCGGCGGCCCTCGGACTCGAAAATGGCGTGCCGTTTTTTCCCACCGCCGGCCAAAATGTGGGATTGAAATTTGAAGCCGAAGTGAGCCGCGAAGTCTTGCGCGACCACTTGGCGAGAGCCGTCGGCGGGGCGGTGCATCTGGCTCCGGGCGGCCCTGTGCTGGCCAAGTGCATCGGAGTGGTGACAGGAGGTGCCGGCGGGGATATCGCAAAAGCCGCCGAAGCCGGTGTGGACACATTTATCACCGGCGAGGGGCCGCATTGGTCCTACACGGCAGCGGAGGAGCGGGGGGTGAATCTCTTTTACGCGGGCCACTACGCCACAGAGACATTCGGCGTCAAAGCCGCAGCGGAACTATTGGCAGGAAAGCTCGCCTTACCTTGGCAATTTATCGACCACCCGACAGGACTGTGATCAATCCTCCGAGTCAGCTGCGGAAAGAAGTTTGAAAGCCTTTTTCACATCGCTGACGCGCAGAATGAGCAGGCCCTTCTTGGCGCTGGGCATGGATGCGAGGTAGGCGTATTCGATGTTGACCTTGGATTTTGAAAGAAGACGCGCCACACGCGACAAGCTGCCCGGGCGGTTGTCATTTTCAATCATGAGCACCTCGCTATCCAGAACCAAGGTGCCACGGGATTCAAGCAACGCGATCGCCTTCTGCGTATCGCTCACCACCATACGAACAGAGGCGTGGTCCACCGTGTCGATAACGGTCAGACCATAGATATTGATATTCGCTTCTCCGAGGGCATCGCACAGCTCGGCGAGCGTTCCCGGGCGGTTGGCGATAAAGATGACGAGTTGTTCGACGATGCGCACATTTTTCATATGCCGCCACTTTCGCCATGCAGGCTGCCCGAGTCGATTGGAAAAAGGCGGGGCTTGCCAGCGCCATCCAGCGGGGCGATGGATGGGGAATGCCGAATCCCAAAAAAAGCGGACGGAACAAGCCTTTGCAAAGTCGTTCCAACAGTAAGACAGACGATCCCCGCAAATCGCCGCGCCATGGCGCAGCAAAGCCGCCCGCCGCGAAGCCATCAAAACGCAGCGGCACGTTCCAAAAATCGACCGGTGAGTCCTCGCAGAAACTCCGCGCCTCGATCCTGCGTCAAATCTCGCAACGTCCGCTGGACGCCGCCGGCATCGCTTCCGCCTTGGACCTCCCGCCGGTTTGGAAAGGCAAACTCCTCCAACTTTTGAAGGAGATGGAGACGGCCGGCGACATCGCCCGCATCCGCAAGGACCGCTACATCATTCCCAAAGAAGCCGATCTTTTTACAGGTATCCTCCAGATGCACGCCAATGGCGGAGCGCATGTGCTCAATGAAAAGCAGGGCGAGCCGGACCTCTACATCCGTGCAGAGAATTGCTTCACCGCCATGCACGGTGACCGCGTCGTGGCACGCATATCCAGTCAACCCGAGGAACCGGGCTTTTTTTCCAGACCCGAGCGACGCCGCGAAGGCAAGGTCATCCGCGTCCTCACCCGCGCCAACGAAACCATCGTCGGCACACTCCAGCGCTCGAAAAACTTTTTCTATGTCGTGGCCGACGATCCGCGATTCGTTCAAAATCTGTATGTCAAACCGCCCGCCCCGCCGCTGCTGGCAAAGGTCGGCGACAAGGTGGTGGCAAAGCTCGACTCCTGGCCATCCCGCCATGTGAACCCCGAGGGCCACCTCATCGAAATTCTCGGCCCGACCGGTGCGCCGGGCGTCGACATGCTCTCGATCATTCGCAAGCACAGGCTACCATTGGAATTTCCCCATGATGTCCTGCGCGAGGCGGAGCGCGTCTCCCCGGAGGTCGACCCCGCCGATGCCGCCAAGCGCGAGGATTTGCGGGACCGCTTTATTTTCACCATCGACCCGGATGACGCAAAGGACTTTGACGACGCCATCAATGTGGAGCGCATTCCCGATGGTTGGCGTGTCGGCATCCATATCGCCGATGTGTCCCACTATGTGAAACCCAAGTCCGCCCTCGACCGCGAGGCGCATACGCGAGGGAACAGCGTTTATCTCGCCGATAGAGTCATCCCGATGCTCCCCGAGGCACTCAGCAATGGCATCTGCAGCCTCAAGCCGCAGGTCGACCGCATGGCGTTCTCCGTCTTCGCCGAGATCCTGCAGAGCGGAAAAATCCAATCCGTCCGCTTCGCCAAGACAGTCATCCGCAGCGCCGCGCGGCTCACCTACAAACAGGCGTTTGCCATTCTCGAGAAGCCGCCAAAAAAAGGCGACCTCCTCTCCGAGCGCGTCCACACCGCATGGGAACTCTCATCCTTGCTCCGCAAAAAACGCTTCGCCGCCGGATCCCTCGATCTGGAATTTCCTGAAATCAAAGTCTGGCTCGACGAAACCGGCCGCCCCGTGCGACTTGAGCGCGTGGAGAACGACATTTCCCACCAACTCATCGAGGAACTCATGCTCCTCGCGAACGAACTCGTCGCCCGCGAGCTCAAGCACCGGAAGCAACCCGCCGTTTACCGTATCCACGAGAAGCCGGACCCCGACAAACTCGCTGAGTTCCGGGAATTCGCCGCCTCGCAAGGCATCCGCGCCGGCGACCTCACCCACCGTCCCGAGCTTCAAAAACTCCTCGCCTCCCTGCATGGCAAACCCTTCGCGTCAGCTGTCAAAATAGCACTGCTGAAAAGCCTCAAGCGCGCCCGCTATTTTCCTGAACCCCTCGGCCACTACGGTCTCTCGAAGCCGGACTACACCCACTTCACCAGTCCGATCCGGCGCTACAGCGACCTCATCGTGCACCGCGCCCTCGAGCGCCAACTCGGCCTCACCAAGAGCGGCCCGGATTCCTCCACCCTTGGCGCCATGGCCGAACACATCTCCACCACCGAACGCTCCGCAGCCGATGCCGAGAAGGAATCCGTGCGCCTCAAAAAACTCGAGTTCTTCCAACTCCAAACCACAGAAGGCAAACGCCAGAAATTCCGCGCCATGATTATGGATGTTCGGAATTTCGGATTCTTCGTCGAACTGCCCGAGTTTCTGCTCACAGGCCTCGTCCATGTGTCCTCACTCGAAGGCGACTTCTACATCCACGAACCCTCGCGCGGACGCCTCTGCGGACGAAAAACCAAGAAAGTCTACCAGGTCGGCGACTTCCTGGAGGTCGCAGTCGACCGCGTAGATATGTTCAAGCAGCAGGTGGATTTCAAACCCGCCTGCCCCCCACGCCTCATCGCGAAAAAGGTCTGACGAGATTTTTAAATTCCCTCTTGCCCCGACTCCGCACGCCGACTACAAACACTGTCTTCACAATTCCTCCATTTCATGGGAAAAATTCTCATCATAGTCTCCATTGTTCTCGCTGCGGCATCCGCTGGTGTGGGCTTTGTAAATAGAAGTCATCTCCTTCAAACCAAGGATGAGTTGGCCGCATCCCGCCAAGAGACAGTAACCACCAAAGGTAATCTCGACGCGGAAGTCAAAAAACTTGCCGATGCCAATAATACGATTAGCGAAATGACTGTTGTGAAACAAGGCCTCGACTCCGACCTTGCCAAACAAAAAGGCGACTTGAGCGCGAAAACAACCCAGCTCACCGAGACTCAATCCAAACTAACCAAGGCCGAAGAAGAATTGGCCACGGCAAATACGGATATTCTCACCAAGGGGGAAAAAATCACCCAACTCGAATCTCAACTCGCCGCAGCGGCAACCACCGCGCAAACGCCAGTCTCGACCGATGAAGACAAAGCCCGCATCACCGAGCTTGAGACCCTGAACACCAAACTCGACGCGGATAACAAGAACCTCGAAGGCAAACTTGCTGCACTTCAAAAAACCGCCCGCGAAAAAGAAGCCAAACAAGCCCTCACGCGCGTCACCGGCCGCGTCCTTGCCGTGAATCAAGCATGGAACTTCGTAGTCCTCAGCCTGGGCAATAAAAGCGGCATCGATAGCAACATGGAATTTCTCGTAAAACGCGGCAGCACGCTCATTGGTAAAGTCCGCACCACCACGGTCGAACCTTCCACCTCCATTGCAGACATCATCCCAGCGAGCCTCGCTCGCGGACTCAGCATCCAACCCGGCGATGACATCATTTACCAAACAGCTCAAAATGAGAGCGCTGCTTTTTAGCCTTCTCATCCTATCGGCAGCCATCTTGGCCGGCTGCGCCACGGACGAACCACGATCCGCCGCCCATGCCGAAGGCTCCCTTCCATGGAATCGCCCCGCCTCTTGGGAAGGCGCCGGAGCCCTCGGCTCCGCCATGCAAGGCACCCGCTAAGACAAAAGCCCACCGCTTGCCTGTGGGCGGGGCATCGTCTCGAATGCCCCATTTTTCAACCGCGCAGCGGTGTCTGAGGATGGGGTGTCAGTCTCGACCGTGCAGGCGCAGGGCGCAGTTCGGGCGGTTTTGGACAAGGTGGTGTCTGAAAGCGGTTTTGAGCCTTCCTTGATTGAAGTTTGGGTCATGCGGGACGATGACCCTCCGAGGCGTGTTTTTCTAGGAGGCGCTTTGGAGGATGGCGCGCAGGTTGCCGGTGATGCGGCCGTCGTAGAGGGCTTTACCGATGATGGCGCCGTAGAGGCTGGGCATGGTGTTCAGACGGCGCAGGTCGTTGACGCAGGAGACTCCGCCGCTGGCGATGAGGTTGCAGCTCAGCAGGGAGAGCATTTTTTCCAACTCCGCGAAATTCGGCCCCTCGAGCATGCCGTCGGTGGCGATGTCGGTGTAGATGATTGTTCCTGCGCCGGCTTGCTGTGCGGCGAGGGCGAGGTCGGTGGCTGATGTGGCGGTGGTCTCGGTCCATCCCTTCACGGCGACCTTGCCGCCATGGGCGTCAATGCCTACAGCGATGCGCTCGCCGCCGAACCGGGAACACATTTCCGCGATGGTTTCGGGGGATTGGCAGGCCTTGGTGCCGAGGATGACACGGCTTACGCCGGCATCGAAGGCGGCTTGGATTTTTTCGACACTGCGCATACCGCCGCCGAGTTCACAGGGAACCTTCACAGCGGCGCAGATTTTCGCCACGGCATCGAGGTTCTGCGGCTCGCCGGTGAAGGCGGCGTCCAGATCGACGATGTGGAGCCAATCGGCGCCGGAGTCCTCCCACTTTTTGGCGAACGCCACGGGGTCGGAGGAATAAACGGTTTTCTCGGTGGCGAGTCCGCGCTTGAGGCGCACGACTTCGCCGCCCATGAGGTCGATGGCTGGCAGAAGAATCATAGTGTCGAAACAAAATTGCGAAGAAGGGCGAGTCCGGCGGACTGGCTTTTCTCAGGATGGAATTGGACAGCGTGCAGGGCGCCCGAGGAGACACCGGCGGCGAAGGAAAGACCGTAGCCGCTCCACGCGCTTACAAGCGAGGAGTCGGCGGGAGCGGGAAAAAACGAGTGCACAAAATACATCGAGACCTCGCCGGAAAGGCCGTTGTAGAGGGGGCCGGAGGTTTTCGAGAGCGTGTTCCAGCCCATGTGCGGAACCTTGAGGCCGACATCGGGAAATCGCACGACGCGCCCTTTCAAAACGCCAAGCCCCTCCACGCCGGGGGATTCCTCGCTGGATTCGAAGAGAAGCTGGTAGCCGAGGCAGATGCCGAGATAGGGACGA
>CANKXQ010000061.1 GCA_947487745.1 Spartobacteria bacterium
GTTGCTGCCGGTGTCGAGGAAACACTCATTGTTAATGGTGAATCGATCTCCTATAAAAGCACTGATACAGTTCAAGATGTCTTAAACAGGATCAATGATTCGAAAGCTGGAGTTACTGCACTATATGATCTGGCCTCAGGTCAGTTTTCTTTAACAAGCAAGGTCACAGGCAATGTGGCAATTACTGTTAGTGACTCTGGTTCTGGAACCCTTGGAGCTGCAATGGGACTAGTAGGGCAGACGGCCTTGCTGGGAGCTGACGCCACATTTTCCATCAATGGTGGTGGAATACTCTCCAGCCGCAGCAATACATTAGATGAAACGGCACACGGTATCGAAGGACTTAGCGTCACCGCGAATTCAATAGGTGAGCAGACTCTCACTGTTGCGGGCGACTATACGGCTGCCAAAGATTCCTTGAACGATTTCATTACCAAATACAACGCCGTTCAAAATGCGATTGAGAAATACACAAAAATTACGGTTAGTGGCGATAAAGTGAGCTCTGCCATTCTGGCAGGGAATCGCGAACTTTCTTCTCTGTCCCGCTCGCTCAGAACGATGCTTTATCAAGCAGGCGATGGAATCACCGGCAGCGTTCAGCGTCTCTCTGATCTTGGAATTAATTTCGCCGGCATCGAGCCAACGATTTCCCTGACGAAATCCAGCGCATTAGAGTCCAAACTCGCATCATCAGCTGATGATATTTATAAGTATTTTTCTACTGCTGATGGTGGCTTGATTGACCGTCTCGACACGCTTTTGAGTAGTTATGTTTCGGATTCGGGCAGTGCTTCGGGTGGATTGAAGGCGCAACTCGATAGCATCACCAATCAGAATAAAAGCCTCGATAAACAAATCGAAGATGTCGAGCGGCGCCTAGCCTCACAGCGTTCCTTGCTTGAAAGTTCCTTTATCGCCATGGAGCGGGCGCAGTCTGGCTTTCAGCAACAGTCGGCTTATCTGGCGAAAACCTTCAACAACTCAAAATAATCACTAAAGTTTTTTCAGGTTTATCCGATAGTCCGACTTACAAAGTTACTTTTCAAACAACTAATTCAAACCAACACTCAGAAGGAGAAATAAAATGAATAACGTGCACCCCATTCTGCCACAAACCTCACCGGTTTGGCCAGAAGTCAACGCGGCGACTGCAAAAAACAATATGTCATCGCCACAAGTCGGAGCCACCGAGCTTCCTATACGCGACTCAGTCATTGCCGCAGGTAAAGCCGAGTTGCTTAACAAAAAATCCGTCACCGATAGCTTGGAAGCTCCGTATCGTGAAATGGTGCGGGAGTGGCAAAATAGCCAGACCGAGGTGCGTCCTGGTCAGGTTACCAAAGCCATCAATTGGAATCTCGACCCGACTTATCCCTCTTTGAATGTCTTGAATGGCATTGCCTCAATGCTTGTTGGGTCGGTGCTCAACGATTCCGGGTCAAATCTCAAGGGACAAATCACTCCTTAAAAAACTGTTGAAATTCCCTTTGGATATTATACTTTAGTTGAAATTTCTCCGTTTTGAAATCCAATAATCCTCTCAACATCTATCGTAAAACAGCTGCGACAACAGCATCTCCGGGAGAGTTGGTCTTGATGCTTTTCGATGGAGCCCTACGCTTCATGGCAGCTGCGGAGTTGGGTTTCAACGAAGAAAATTTCGCACGCCAAAACGAGCAAATTCACAATAACATTCAGCGCACGCAGGCAATCATCACAGAGCTTCAGGCCACGCTGAACATGGAAAAAGGTGGAGAGTTTTCCGAGAATCTTTACCGCTTGTATGACTTCATGCAGGAGCATCTCAATCAAGCCAACCGCGAAAAAAGCCGCGAAAAAATCAAAACAGTTGCTGCCTTCATGCAGGATATTCGCGATGCATGGGCTCAAATGCTCCTTCAGAATGCAGCAGAGCAAGCCGCGGCGACCGGAGCCCCTGCTCATGGCCTCGGCGCGAAATGCTGATTAGAAAACCTCAGCCAAAAGCGGAAGAGGGCTTGCCGGATCGCTTGGAGAAGCTTCTATCGCTCTACGAAAAAAACCTCCGCTTGGAGGTTTTTTTTATTGGGAGAAAAGACATCGAAAGCCTCTTGGATATTTTGCCCGCGCAGGGAGACTTGATCAACGCACTTACTCCCATGCTTTCTGATTTGCTTCTTCCGCCTGCTCAAGCCGAGGCTTTGCAAAAACGCCTTGAGGCGGCGGATGCTCTTCGCGAATCCAATAAGCAAACATTGGAGCAAGCGATGCAGGAAGTGAGTTCAGAATTGGAGCAAATGAGCGGCGCCCGCCAGCGCATCCGCCAAATGCGCCAACTCTCCAAGTCGATGTATCAGGAATCAAACGAGCCTGCCCGTTTGCAAAATTGGGCTTAGCACTGCGGCACTTCGTTGAGATTTCATAGGATCATGAGTGCCAGACCGCTACGCATTGGAATGACGCTGGGTGATCCGGCTGGGATTGGGCCTGAGGTTGTTTCTGCGGCACTGGGGTCTATCCAGCTTCCGGAGGGAATTTGTGTGGATGTGATTGGTTCGAGCGAGGGGCACACTGTGGGCAAACCGACGGATGCTTCAGCGCGCGCGGCGGTAGATGCCATGGAGGCGGCGGCGCGGCGTTTGTTGGCTGGTGAAATCCAGGCTGTCGTGACCGGGCCTGTCTGCAAGCATGCTCTTCATCGCGTGGGCTTCGAATTTCCAGGTCAGACCGAGTTTTTTGCGGCGAGGGCCGGAGTGGAGGATTTTGCGATGTGTCTGACTGGTGGGGCGCTGACTGTGGCACTTGTTACGGCGCATGTGCCGCTGGCAAAGGTGCCGGGAATGCTCAGCGAGGCGGAAATCGTTCGCGTGGGATGCCTGCTGCAGGATTTTTTGATTCTGAGAGGCAAAAAAAATCCACGCATTGCTGTGGCTGGGTTAAACCCTCATGCGGGCGAGCAGGGCGACATGGGGCGCGAGGAAATCGATATCATCGCACCTGCGGTCGCTTGTTTAAGCCAGATGGGCAAATTCGTGGGGCCTCTGCCGCCGGACACGCTTTTTCACAGGGCCGTGGAGGGGGATTTCGACGGAGTGCTCTGCATATATCACGACCAGGGGTTGATCCCGCTGAAGCTGCATGCGTTTCACGAAGGTGTGAATGTGACGCTTGGTTTACCTTTTGTTCGCACGAGTCCCGATCATGGCACGGCCTTCGATATCGCGGGTCGCGGGATTGCTAGGCCTGACAGCATGAGGCAGGCGATTCAACTCGCGGTGGAGTTGGTAATGGCGCGGTCGGTTTAGGCAACCGGTCGGATGAGGCGCTGGATGTCATCTGCGAAATCCATGCGATCTTCGGGAATGGCGCGGTCGATGTAGAGGATGCCCTGGGTGTGGTCGAGTTCGTGCTGGACGGCGCGGGCCAGGAGGCCATCGGCTTCGAATTCGATGGTGGATCCATCGATGCCGAGGGCTTTGACTCGAACCGAGAGTTGGCGTGAGACATTGGCCGAGAGTTCCGGGAAACTCAGGCAGCCTTCGCTCTCGGTGTGGATTCTTCCAAAAGTCTCCACCTCGGCGTTGAGGAGCACGAGGGGCATGAGGGATTCGAAATCGGCGCGCTTGCCCCGGATGCGCATGGCGCTGGGGCGCTTTTTGATTTGAGGAACATCGAGGACGAACATTTGCAGCGGCATGCCGACTTGCTGGGCGGCGAGTCCCAACCCCTCGGCTCCCCGCATGGTCTCGATCATGTCCAAAGCGAGTTGGCGGATTGAGTCGTCAATCTGGTCGACACGGGCTCCAGGCGTGCGGAGGGCTGGGTGGTCAAAAGTGGTGATTTCGAGGATCATTTTGCGGAGTCGGGTTGGGTAAAGGCCGGCACATCGCGGAGACCGGCGGCTTTGAGTGAGTCGAGGATTTTTACTACGGTGCCGAAAGGGGCCTCCCGGTCGGCTTGCATGGCAATGCCTCGGCTTGGCTGGGTTTCCCGGATGTTTTGCAAGGCGGCTGTGAGATTTTCGATGGTCACGGGTTTGTCATCCAGCGTGATTTCCTTTTCAGACTTCACTCTCAGCACGGCGGGTTCTTTCTGCGCGGCGGCAGCGGTTTCGGCGGATTTGGAATCGGGCAGGTTGATCTGCAGCTGGGGCTGGGGCTTTCGGAAGTTTGTGGTGACGATGAAAAAAATCAGCAGGATTGCCAAAATATCGATGAGCGAAACGATATTGATGAACGGGCTGCGGCGTTTTCGGGTGTAGAACTGCATTTCGCTCAGGCGGCTATTGAGGTTGGTAGAGCTTGGCGAGCAGGCTGGCGGTGATGGATTCCATCTCGACGGCCAGCATTTCAATCCGGCGTTGAAAATAGCTGTGGGCAATCAGGCTTGGCACGGCCACGGCGAGTCCGGCAATAGTGGTATTCAGGGCTTCGGAAATGCCTCGCGCCACCTGCACGGGATCGCCGTTGTTTCCGAGTGTGGCGAAAATACCCACGAGGCCGGAGAGTGTTCCAAGGAGACCGAGGAGCGGACCAGTGCCAGTGGCAATTTCTAGAATGACGAGGCCTTTTTCCATGCGGGCGATCTCGTGTCTCGCGCAGGTCTGGACAGCTTCGAGATTCTCGGATTTTGACCAGTTCAGATGCGAGATGAGTGTCGAAAGAATGAGCGAGATGGCCGAGGGATGCCGCTTCATTTCCTCCTGCAGGGACTGGAGGGTGTGTCCAGGGCGCAGGTCATCGACGGCTTCCGCGACCTGTCTGGGAATAATCGCACTCTCCCGTAGTCTCCATGCGCGCAGAAAAATTGCGGTGAGGGTTACTATCGAAAGTAAAACCAGCAGCACCATGAAGGGGCCGCCTTTTTCGAAAAAATCGGCAATCGCCGAAAGCGTCGTTTGAGATGTCATCAGTGACCAATGATCGTAAACGAGAAGTCGATTTCGAGGCGACCGTTTTCGATCAGCTTGGCGACTTCCGGCGGCATGGGAGGGACTTCAGCCTGCACCACCGAGGCCAGACTCACGGAGGCGAAGCTCTCATTCGAGGAGTTCGATAGCACCTGTGGGGATTTGATTTTCCCCTCGGGTGTCACGGTGAAGCGGATATCCACCGTTCCGATGTTCAGCAGGCCCATCTGGGAATTCACATAGTAATACCATCTTGAGCCGATGGCGTCGGAGACCTGTTTTTTATAGCGCCCCAGTGGTGTGGCATTCGCTTCCAGCGAGGCTTTGCCACGGTTTGAGACATTGCCGCGCAAGCGAGTCACGCGGGTTTCTGGCTGGAAGCCCGATTCCGAGCTCTGGCTGGGGCGGGTTGCTGTTTTCGACTTTTGGGCCTGCGTTGGCTTGGGAGTTGGCTTCGGCGCTTCAAGGAGAGCCAGATCGGTCTCCATACGCGGGGTGGGGGAGGCCTCGGCTTCCGGCGAGGATTGCTCTGCGGCTTGCGCGACAGGCATTGCTTCAGCGGGCTTCTGACCTGCGGCGTAACGCTGGTCGCGCAGGTCGAGGCTCTGGTCCTCGCGGCCTTCGAGGGATGGCATCATCTCTTGGCCCGTGGGCGGGGCTTCGCTGGCTGCGATGGAATCATTGTCCGATTCGAATGCCGCGTCCTTGTTTGGTTTTTTCTCCAATTTTTCCTGAGGCGGAGTGCTCACAAATCTCGGCGCGGCTTTCGGCGCGGCCGGCATGGGGAGAATGGTGAGCTGAGGAGGTTCCTCGAGTGCGTGGGATTTTTCCTTGGGTATGGGACTTTTTAAAATGACAAAAGCCACCGCCAGCAGAAAAAAAAGATGGAGCAGCAGCGAGGCCAGAAAAGCCGCAGCAGTCTCCCAGCGCGACGTATTTCTCCTCATGCCCACTGAATTCATCCGGGCAGGTTAGTCCCAGTTCGCGCACTCGGCAATTCCATGTCTTGACCGGGCAAGAAAGCGCGTGACATCATAGCGACTCAGTAAAAAACCTACCTCTACCGTGGACATCAAAGAAATTCGCACACTCATCGACCTCATGAAGAAAAACGGCGTCGCCGTTTTCAAAATGGAGCGGGAAGGCTTCAAAATCACGCTCAAGACAGCCGGAGCCGTTGGCCCCACTCAGTATGTGACCAACCAGCCGGTTTTCTCGGTCAGCGAACCAGGGGCGCTCCCCGCTATCTCCACAGAAGCTCCTGCTTCGACTCCAGCTCCCGCCGCGCCATCGGCTCCTGCGGCAGCCACGGGTGGGATCGAAATCAAATCTCCCATGGTCGGCACTTTTTACTCTGCGCCATCGCCTGATTCGCCGGCATTCCTCACGGTCGGCCAGCAAGTCACCCCGGACACCGTTATTTGCATCATCGAAGCCATGAAGGTCATGAACGAGGTGAAAGCCGAGGTCTCTGGCGTTGTGACGGAAATCTGCGCCGAAAATGGCAAGCCCGTGCAATTCGGTCAGACACTCTTCCGCCTCAAGTAATCCTCCGGCCACCCCGCCATGTTTAAAAAAATCCTGATCGCCAATCGTGGCGAAATCGCCCTTCGTATTATCCGTGCCTGTAGGGAACTGGGCGTCCAGTCGGTTGCCATTTACTCGGAGCCCGACATCGACAGCCTCCATGTGCAACTCGCCGACGAGGCCATTTGCATTGGGCCGGCTGTCAGTTCGGAAAGTTACCTTAAAATCGACCGCATCATCAGCGCTGCGGAGATTTGCGATGCCGATGCGATCCACCCTGGCTATGGATTTTTGGCGGAGAACGCGCACTTCGCCGAAGTTTGCGCCAGTTGCAACATCAAGTTCATCGGTCCAACACCGCAGGCAATCCGCCTCATGGGTGACAAAAACTCCGCCCGCGACTGCGCCCGCAAGGCTGGTGTGCCGATCTCGCCTGGTAGCGACGGCACGATCGATACCGAAGCCGAGGCCCTCCGCATCGCCCGCAAAATTGGTTTTCCAGTAATGATCAAAGCCGTCGCCGGTGGTGGCGGTCGTGGCATGCGCATTGCCAGCAACGAAGGCAGTCTGGTGCAAGGATACCACGCCGCCCGCATGGAAGCCGAGAAGGCATTTGGAAACGGTGCGGTTTACATCGAGAAATTTATCGTTAACCCGCACCACATTGAATTTCAGGTCTTTGGTGACGAGCATGGTCGTGTCGTGCATCTCGGTGAGCGCGACTGCTCACTCCAGCGCCGCAACCAAAAGATCGTCGAAGAGTGTCCCTCGCCGCTGATGTCTCCCGAGCTTCGCAAAAAAATGGGCGATGCATCGATCAACCTCTGCCAGAGCGTCGGCTACACAAACGCCGGCACCATCGAGTATCTCGTGGACGATGACGGGAATTTCTACTTCATGGAAATGAACACCCGCATCCAGGTGGAGCACCCCATCACCGAGGAGGTCTACGGATGCGATCTCGTGAAGCAGCAAATCCAGGTCGCCGCTGGCGAACACTTGAGTAGCTATGTCGTTGAGGCCCAGC
>CANKXQ010000062.1 GCA_947487745.1 Spartobacteria bacterium
GTTAAAGGGGTCAGGCATAAATTCTTGACATGATTTCCTGTTCCACGCCAGCAAGCTTGGCATCTGTTTTCAAGCGCTCTCTATGCCGCTTGATGCTGCGGCACACGCCAGCGCGGACTCCCATGCGCAATCTCGCGCTGATCCAATCCAGCGGCACCGTCGTCTCCCGGTGGATGAGTGAAGCGATCAGAGCCTTTCTCTCATCGCCTTTCGGCAGGGCACCCAGGTCCTCATCCCGCCATCCAAAATACCCGCACCCCGCAGTGGCCAAGCTCTCCGCCACCGCATGCCCGTGATCCTTGATCTCCGGCCCGTGGTATCCATTCGCACTCCGCCTCCCGCCTTCCTCCAGCTTGATCTTGAGTTTTGCCATCAGACTTTCCCGAAAGGCCTGCGAACCAAAAAACCAACCCCGCCTCAGCGCCGCATGCACCGACAATTCCGGTCTCCTTTGTTCCGAGGAAAAAACCAACCCCGCTTGCGTCGGGTTGCCCCAATCCACACTCCGCTCCAGTCCCATCAAAAACTCCTTCCGCCCCTCCGCATCATCCCGACACCCCGCCACCTGAAAACCCATCGCCGTCTCCAAAAACTCCGGCCGCTCCCATGGCTCCTTCAGATACAGTGGCAAGCTGCTCCAAGCATACGATTCCATACCATCCCTCCCCGCAACCAAACCCGCCCTTACCGGATTCAGATGAATATAATCCAGGATCGCCCAATAAGCATTTCCAGGCTCCACCACGATCGCCTTGTATCTTCCACCAAAAAGATGCCCCCACAGCCGGTGCCTCGTATTGATCCGCCGCGTGTAGGCATTTTGAAACCACCCCATGCCCACCGTGAGATTAGCTTGCGGAGTTTCCAAGAGCAGATGGTAGTGATTACTCATCAACGTATACGCATGAATCCGAAACCCCGCCCGCTTGCAAACCTCTCCCAGCGTTCTCAAAAAGGTTTTCCTGTCTTCGTCATCGAAAATAATATCCCCTCTCCGATTACCCCTCGCCATGACATGATAAAAGGCCCCAGCATACTCGATTCGAACTTGTCTTGGCATGAAGCGAGGGAAGCGCAATCACGAGATCATGTCAAGAATTAATTCCTGACCCCTCAGACAGCTCTAATACAAAAATCACCTTTTGACTCCCAAATCGCTCGAAGCCTTGCCAAAAGATTGCCCGCTTCCGCCGCGAGTCGGGCACGAGTATCGGTCGCTACTTGCGCGAGTCGCGGTGGCGCAGTTCAGCTGCCCTGTTTAAGGAGAAAGGCAAAGTCCAAGGCAAGCGTCCGCGCAGCCTTGGGTCGTGGAAAAACGAGAGTTGTGCCCTGAACGGGCAGCATGCCAAAACCGCTTTAAGTTAGCGCCATTCAACACTGACCACCAAGTTCCCCAACCTCAAGCCCTCTGCTGACTGGTTATACGCCTTCGAAGGCGACCATCTGGTGCGCCTTGACTTCCGGCACCACCACCTGGCAATACTCACCATTCATCGTGAAGATCAATGCCTCGCCAGAGGGAACCAGTGTGACATGCGTAGGCTTTTTGCCCGTCCGCACGGCCAGGGGAATGTCGCGTATCGGATAGAGCTCTTCAATCCACTCCACATGGATATGCCGGCGTTGGGGCTGGAAGTTCACCAGATGCGCCACCAACCGCTTCTCCTTCGCCTGGCGATTCACTGAAATCTCCATCGCGGAAGGAGCGTGGGTTTGCACCATGGGTTGCGGCAGAAGCTGTTCCAGCACACGCGCTACGATACTCTTGTAGAGGGAGTAAGCATGGTTCTGGTAGGCTTTAAAGATCTCCGTCGAAATATAGGCCGCACGGCCCTTGATCACGACCACGGGATAACCCGTTGGCTTATCATCCGGCGTCTGGTTATGGGAGCAGAAGTGATCATACGCCCGATTAAAGTATGAACTCACCAATTCGCCCATCTTCTTCGCGCCAGCGGCAGGCTTCACGAAAGTGCTAGCCTCATAAAAGACGTATTTACTTTGCGGCCAGCCTTGCCCCAGTTCCTTGCCTAAGTCCAGATAGCAGGGCGTGCTCGGATTATCGCTCACAAAACTCACGGGCAGGCTCGGACATTGGAACTTACCGTCAACCAACGAGGCCTTGTAGGAGGCGATCACCGCACCACCCCTGGCCATGAAGTCTTTCAAAGCCTTTTTCAGCGGGGCTTCAACAAAACCATTGTCCGGCAGAATCACGACCTTGTAATCCTTCAAATCCGTGTCCGGATAGATCAGGTTGAACTGCTGTTTCAACTCCAAAAGCATTCGTCCGGCACCGTCCACTGCAGTATCCATGGCGCCCATAACCCCCGCCCCCACGGCTTTGGCGGCCGCTTCCTGCGAGCCCGGCAACATCATGACGCCAATCTCCGCCACGGCCTTGGCGCCCACGCACCACGGCTCACATTTTTCAACGTGCTTGAAGGAGTCGCCGATCACCTCATACGCTCCCTTGTCCAGCGTCCCGCGAGGATGGCATTGATCCCCGACGTTCATCACCGCGGTGGCCGACAAGATCGTCCCGGCCTCAAACAGCAACTGATCTGATGTCTTTAGGCCGCCAAAGTCGGCCCAGCTCTTGTGGAAGCGGGCGGTCATTCCCTGCAGTGGACGCGGCAGAACTCGTCCGTAGCGGGCATGGATCGGGAAGAAGGCGTAGCCCCAACCCCCGGTGGGCAGGGCTTCGATCTCGATGTGAGTGAAGACGTCCAACTCCTCGGAGATACCGGGTCGCATACGCCCGTTGAAGAATATTGTGGCGTTCTTCTTGATCTTCCGGATCGCCTTGGTCAGGCGCTGGGTATATTCGCGGGTAATGAGAAATTCATGCTTCTTGTGATCATCATCGCTCGCGAAATCCAGTCCGCGACGTTTCATGCTGTCATAGCAACGGGGACAGTAACAGCCGGGTTCGGCGCAGTAACACATATCGAAGAAAAGCCCCTCCACGTCATACCACTTCAGCACCTCAACAGCCTGTGCCTCCAGTTGGTCGACATAGTCGGTGTTGTTCATGCAATGGTTATACCAGCCGGCCGCCAGGGGGGAATCCCACCACTTCCAGTATTTATTGTCCTTGAGATGCCCGATCCAATCATGATGGATCTTGGCATTGTGTTCATCCACGCGGACACTGATGTAGGCTGGGGTCACGATCCCTCGCTTGCGGCAGGCTTCAATTTGCTCGCCCAGTAGATCAATTTTCATGCTCGGATGGATGACCCCCGCCTGGGTCGGATAGTAACTCATGCCGTGATGACACTTGGCGAAAAGGGTAATCCAGTTCACCCGCGCCTCGTCCAGCACGTTGCCAAATGTATCGGCATCGAATTCCGCCCCCACATCAGTGATCAGTTCGGAGGTGTGGAAATCGAGATGGATTTGCCGGAATCTCGAGGCCACCAAATCGGGCCCCGAACACGTAATTGGACTCTTCGATACTTTCTTGATCTTCATGCTAAATACTTGTTATTGGAGCGATTACCGCTCCAGTGTTGAAAAAATTAAAATGATATCCTAAACGCCGCCAACCGATCCGGCAATATCCGAAAGTTACTTTTCTGACTTTGAATTCAGACCAACATCTCGCCGGGTTGGCGGTTGGTCCATATGTCATAAGGAACCGTCTTGATCGCCACACACTTGCGCGGCGTCAGCTCTGAACGATAAAGAAACGATTTACTCTTAGTCATATCGATTTCCCAATCAGAAGTAATCCAGCAGAGGTTTACCCTCCTCAATGCTGCGAAGCGCCAGCAGAGGCATTGAAACGCTAGCCAGAAACTGCCGCGCGCCCTGCGGGGATCCTTGGTCATCAAGCCATTCGGCGCACTCGAATGAGTCGAGTTGCTCCATCAGTTCCCCAGCCAAGGATCGAGCCAGCTCGGGTGCGCCTACAGCTAACGCCGGCAGTATAAAGCCTGTTCCGGCGGCCCAGGCCCCGCTGTCCTGATAACCTCGGGACGCTCCGCTCCAGCCGCCCGTTGTCGCCGTCTGCCGCGTGCATCCCCGAATGAAAATCTTCTTCTGGTGCTCGCAAATGAACCGCAGGATGCCGGCTTGCTGCGCGCGGGTCGCCAGCGGATAAACGAGTCCATTACCCCAAACACTGAACATCCGCCCCGCCGAGGTGCCGCCAACGAACCCGCCCGCCTCCTCGTCATACAGGCGGTGCAGATTCGCGCGCAGATGTTCCGCCCGTTGTCTCCATTGCTCGCATACGGCAGGATCCATCACATCGGCAAAAAGCGCCGCCGCGCGTTGAAGACCCCGGTATGTCACGACACTTGTCATGAGGTCCAGGCCAGTCAGGCGAACGGTGTCATAAAATCCAAAGCCAACAACCTGCTCCTGGGGATCCGAATAGACCAGACCGAACGAGAAGGGAACCCGATCGAAGCTGCGCCGAATGACCGCGCCCCATGCCTCCTTGCGGGGAATTTCGTAGCCAAATCCGCTTGCATAGTCCAGAAAACGCGTCCATGCCGAAGGCAGGTGAAGCGGCATCTGCATCGACAGAGGCGACGCACCCACCGGGCCGGGAGACATTACCGCCAGACCGCTGAACTCCACGCGATCCGGCACGCACGGCAGATCCACGATGGCGTCCGTGAGCCAGTTCAGCAACCCGGACCAGTCTAAGGATTTCGCCAGCAAAGGGTCGGCTATGAACGGCCACATGCAGTCATCCGGCCACACTCCTTGATAGGTCGGACTAATGCACGGACGCGTGAAAGTAACAGGACCTTGGCGAAGCTGTGCCGCCGCAACCAAACGAGCCATGTGCGCAGTCAGCGCCGGGCGAATGTCGTCTGCTATTTTCATACTATTTTGCGCTTTCTTTATATGAACCCATAGAGAGCAGTTCAAGTGTCATTTTGCTAAGCGATTATTTTTTCTCAGCCGGTGCCGACTGGCCAATTTTGCCCAAACGATCGCGCCGAGCGCCAAGAGTGCGTAGGTGGAGGGCTCGGGAATAGCCGTTACATTGATAAATTGCCCCGCGATGTGGTCGGACTGGAAGTTCAGGCCGCCCGAGGTTGCCGTGTAATCGATCGACCACACGGTGCCGCCGGTGGTGAACTGGCTGCCTTGAGCGAGTGAAGCGCCATTGAGGGAGAAAAAGCCGCCGTTCCAGTCTCCTCCGTAGTTCACGAGCGAGAGAATGGTGCCTGGCGCAAATGCGGCGGGTGACTGTGCGAGGTCAGAAAATACGATAGCCGCACCGGCTAAGATGTCGATATCACCCGTCACGACAAGCAGGTCGGCCGCGACAGCGGACGCGGCTGAAGAATTGGTCTCGAAATCGAATGTCGAGGTGGTATTGAAGGTGATTTGGCCGACACCGAGGGACTCGATGCTGGCACCAGGCGAGACCGTTCCCTGCACGGTCACCGATCCGCCGATGGTTCCGCTGCCGCCAAGAGTGGCTCCCGCTGCGACGCTCACGGAACTCGATGCCCCCAGCGAACCATTGACCAAAAGTGTGCCGGTATTAATCGTGGTGTTTCCGGTGAATGAGTTGGATCCCGAAAGCGTGAGGTTTCCAGTGCCGCTCTTGGTCAGCATGCCCTGACCTACGATGTTGCCGGTGATGGATGTGGAGTTCGAGCCGGTGATGGCCAGAGAGGGGGAATTCGTGCCGAAGCTGATCTGGCCACCAAATGCGAGGTTGCCAGAGTAGGCGGCAAAGACAGCAGGCGCCTCGAGGGTGATCGTGGAATTAATCGTTTGGGTGTTCGTCGAGTTGTTTTCGATATCTCCCTGACCCGCAAGGGTGATTGTGTTATTGGAAATCGTGAATGGTGACGCTCCTGGGTCGAAATAGAGTCCGCCGACAGATTGGTTGGTGACGGTATCGACAGCGGTTTGATTCGAGCCTGTAAAATGGACGATGTCACCGCTCACGAAAGGATAATTCCAATTCACAGAAGCGCTCCAGTTTCCGTTACCGGCAGCGCCTGTCCATGTGCAAGGGACATTTCCAGAATAGATGATTACCAGACCATCGCCGACATTCCCGACAGTCATCGAGATATTTGTAGCGCTTGTAGCAACAAAGGAACCGCCTCCTCCGCCTCCTCCATCGTCAGGGTTCCCCACACCTCCGGCCCCACCGCTGTAGCCCCCACCACCTCCGCCGCCACCTAAGGCTGATGAATGAGGGGCATCGCCGCTTAATCCACCGCCTGCGCCTCCCCCACCGAAGCCTCCAGCTCCACCAAACTCTCCGGAAGCCCCCCCAGCACCTCCGTTCAGGTAACTGAAACCTCCTTGGGCCATCATTGTATGACCTCCCCCAGTTTCATAATGGGTTCCGCCATTTCCGATGGGTCCGAACACGAATCCACCCCCGCCTGCGCCTCCGTAATCGCTGGAGTTTTCACCGATCGTTCCACCTTGCCCATTGCTCCCGCCTGCAGATTGATTGTCAAAGGACGAGCCTCCAGAAGTGGAGGTTTGTCCGTTGTAGTCGGCCGGGTTGGATGGCCCTGCGCCATAGCCGGCTCCAGATCCACCCCCACCTCCGGCTACCACGAGTGGATTATTGGACGAATCAACGACGAAGCTTCCGCCACCGCCACCGCCAGCGTATTCACTTGTAGAAACTCCCATTCCACCGGCCAGAATATTCAGGTTCTGATTGGCGCTGAGCTGAAATCTACCGCCGATAATCGCTCCGAGACCGCCTGGGAGTCCCACAACGCCAGTAGTTATACTTAAATAAGACCCCCCTCCCTGTGCTCCATAAGCCGTGATGATATAACTCCCCGTTTCAGGCACAGTCAATGAGACGATTGATTGTGTGTAGTTGAAGGTCCAGCTTGTCGGCGTCTGTGCTTGGAGAGGCGCTTGGCAAAACGATCCGGTGCATATTGCAGCAAGCACAAATGGGAGTCGCAAGAGATGTTTTTTCATAATGTTCATGTCGTTTTTGGTGCCTTCGATTACTCGATTTAGAACTTGTCCGGAAACTCGTCTATCGTTTTTTGAAATTATTTAGTTGCCTAGTTTAGAGAGGAAAATGGCGAGTTTGTGCCATGCAATAGGGGTCAGGCATGAATGGCGCTAAGTTAAGACCCATTTGGGATGATTTTGCGGCTTGATTTTTTGCGGGTTCCGGGAGTGGATTTGAGGAGGATTTCTTGGCTAATGGAACGCATTTCCTTGAGGATGGATTCGGCCTCCCTGTTGGCTGCGATAGCCTCCTTGAAGAGATCGGCTTGCTCCTGTTAAAGGGGTCAGGCATAAATTCTTGACATGATTTCCTGTTCCACGCCAGCAAGCTTGGCATCTGTTTTCAAGCGCTCTCTATGCCGCTTGATGCTGCGGCACACGCCAGCGCGGACTCCCATGCG
>CANKXQ010000063.1 GCA_947487745.1 Spartobacteria bacterium
CGAAGTCAATGCCCGCCTCAAAGGGGAGTGGGTGGAAATATCGATCGCCGACAACGGAACAGGAATTCCCCTCGAGGATCAGGCACACATCTTTGAGCGATTCTACCGCGTCCACAAACACCGCGCCCGCGATGCGGGAGGAACAGGACTCGGCCTCTCAATCGTCAAAAACATCATCCTCGCCCACGGTGGCCAGATTTCCCTGCGCAGCACGCCGGGGGATGGCGCGACATTCATCATCCGCCTGCCCGTCTCCCAAAAAGAAATTTCTTCGGCCAAATAAAGAGGCGCAACTTTTCGAGATTCCGAGTGTTTGATTCCTTGAAGAAATGAAACCACTCCACACCCTACTCGCCATCACAGCCCTCTGCGGCTCGCCACTCCTCGCCACCGCGCAGCAACCCGCAGCCACGCCCGCCGCAGCAGACTCCCCCAAACACGGCCCGGGAGAATGGAAGAAGCAACGCGAATGGATCGAGGGCCTGCCCGAGGATGTGCGCAGCCGGTTCAAAGAAGCACGGGACGAGGCGATGAAAGATCCCAAAATCCAGGCACTGCGTGAAAAGGCCGAGGCAGCCGGGAAGGAATTGCGCCACGCCGTGAGGGATGCGATCGCAGCAAAAGACCCTGAGCTCGCCACACAGTTAAGCGAGGTTCTCAAAAAGAAGGAAAAGGACCCCGCAACCAAGGAGAAAAAATCCCGCCCCGATGGACAGGGCGAATCAGCCCTCCAGAAATTGCCACCCGCTGAGCGCGACCGCCTCGCAGCCGCCCGCGAGATCGCCAAACAGGCTCCGGCCGTTCAATCCGCAAAGGCCGCTATAAAAGCGGCTCAGACGCCCGAAGCGCGCCGGGATGCTGCCAAGACATTCCAGAAGGCCATGCGCGATGCCATGATCACGGCAGACCCATCCCTTGCGGACATTCTGGATAAAATCAAACCTGCCAAGCCAGACACCATGCCAAGTCCCACCACAGGGATGGCGCAGTAGGACTACCCGGCAACAGGCGGCTTGACTTCCTTGGAATCACGGAAACTGGCGCCGTCTGGCTGGGATTCGCGAGCCTCCTGGGCTTCAGCCGGCTTTTGTTTGCGCCAGCTCCCGTCTTTTAGCATCCGCGTGTAGGGTCCCTCGACCGTCTGCGGAGAGTAAAGATCCCTGCGATTTTGAATGGTTGTGCAGGATGTGAGAAGCGAGAGGGCCAGAGTGGCAACAATGAGGGCGGGTTTCATTTTTCCATGTAGAACCCCCGGCACGCAAGGTGTCAAGAATGCGAAGTTTCTGATTTCATGACGCTCGGCAACGGGCTATCAGCAAGCCCCGCGCATCACATGGAACTCACAGAAAAATTCCTCGTCTCACTCGGTGGATGGCGGGTCTACAAAGAGGCGAAAGCGATTCGCGATGCGGGACGCATTTGCGACGCCACTTACGAACCTCCCCTGCTGAAGGCTCGTATCAGCGAAGGCGGGCGGGATTTTTTGACAGGGCTGAAAATCAAGAATCCGGTGGATATCGAAAATCTCTGCCCGTGCAGGGAATCCCGCCAGCGAGGTCTCATCTGTGCCCACTCGATCGCCGCAGCACTCGAAATGATCGCCCCGGCTCCAAAGCGTGCGACTCCCGCCCAGGCGTCGGCTCCAGCTGCACAGGCCATCGCTGCCACATCCGAGACCCCGCGCATTGAATTTTCGATTGAGGGCTCGCTCCGCCACCTTGAGGGGGTGATTTCTTTTCATTACTCGCAGCCCAGCGTGCAGAATCCATCCGCCGAGGCTGCCGCTCTTGCCAAACTTGTCGGCTGCGGATTCGAAAACGAGAAAGGCAAGGCCGTGTTGCGCGGCGAGGATGCCGTCGTGAAATTTTACGCCACCGAGCTGCCACGCATCAAAAACGAATGGAGCATTCAGGAGGGCGAGCGCTTTCAACATGTCACCAAGGACATCGTCCGCTTCGAACCCCGCTTTGCGCTCAAGGAGCGCAGCGATGGTTGGCTGGATTTTCATGTTCACTTCACAGCTGGCAAGGAGGCCATTCTCAGCGCCCAGGACCTGCAACGCCTGCTTCAAAGCGGGAAACCCCAACTCCGCCTCGCCGATGGACGCATTGCCGTGCCGGATGCCGGCCTCGCTACCGATTTGGAGGAGGTGCTTCGAGACTGCGACCCCTCGCAAGAACGCGGTGCATACAAGCTCCGCGAATCTCAGCGCGGATACATTGAATCCAGCATCGCCGAGTGGACGAGGCAACCCCCTGCGCTCCAGCCAGCACTGAAGACGAACTCTCTCGGACAACTGCGCGAACGCCTCCGTCCGTATCAGGTCGAAGGAGCGCTTTGGCTTTTAAAAAACGCCCGCAGCGGCTCGGCAGGATTACTGGCCGATGAGATGGGTCTGGGAAAAACCATTCAGACGCTTGCCATGGTGGAAGCCCTGCCGGGGCCACACCTTGTTGTGTGTCCTTCATCCCTGGTCTGGAATTGGAGCCGCGAAGCCACTGCTTTTTGTCCCCGCCTGCGAGTGCTGACGATCGAAGGCGCGGGACGATCAGAACAATTCGCCAAGATTCCGGAGCACGACCTGATCATCACCAGCTACGCCCTCTTGCGCCGTGACGCCGAGCATTACAAAGCATTCGTCTTTTCGACGACCACACTCGATGAGGCCCAGCACATCAAAAATCCCGGGAGCCAAAATGCGCGGGCGGCGTGTGCCATCCGTTCGAAGGCTCGATTCATCCTCTCCGGAACCCCGCTGGAGAACTCCATCCGAGACCTCTGGTCTCTCTTCGACTTCCTGCTGCCGGGCTATCTCGGCACGCGAAAGGATTTTCAAGACCGCTACGAAAAACCGCTGGCCGCCGGGGAATCCGCTGGAGTCTGGCCGCGATTGCTCCGACGCGTGAGACCCTGGATGCTTCGCCGCACGAAGTCGGAAATCCTCAAGGAACTCCCGCCCAAAATCGAACAAGTCGTGCAAGTGGAGCTTAGCCCCGAACAAAAGGCCGCCTACACGCCACTCCAGATCGCCGCCCGCTCCGAAGTCGATGCCATGCGCGAGTCGGGCGGAGCTGCTCGCATGAAGGTTCTCACAGCCCTCCTCCGGCTGCGACAGGCGTGTTGCGACCTGCGACTTTTGAACGGGGAATCCCAAGCGCCCTCGGCAAAAATCGACGCTCTGCTGGAACTCCTCGGCGAAGCCGTGGATGGCGGCCACCGCACGCTCGTCTTCAGCCAATTCACCTCCATGCTCGACCTCATCGCCCCCGCGCTGGACGAGGCGGGCATTACCTGGTGCCGTCTGGATGGATCCACCAAGGATCGCGCGACCGTGGTCGAGCGCTTCCAATCCGATTCCTCGATCTCCGTTTTTCTCATCAGCCTCAAAGCCGGCGGCGTGGGCCTCAATCTAACTGGCGCAGATACAGTCATCCACTTCGACCCTTGGTGGAATCCGGCTGTGGAAGCCCAGGCCACCGACCGTGCACACCGTATTGGGCAACAAAATGTCGTCACTTCCATCAAAATCATCGCCCGCGACACAGTGGAGGAACGCGTGCTCGAAATGCAGGCCAAAAAGAAAACACTCAGCATGGAACTCCTAGACTCTGATTCCCTTACAGGGTTGAGCGCGGAGCTTGTCGGCGAGCTGAGCGGGTGAAACACATTGAGATTCGGGGGAATCCCTGCCAATCTTTGAAGACATTTTGATGAAAACATCACAAGACTCGGCTCCTCCGGCACCAACTTCCAAACCCAGCGCTTCGCAAGCCGTCGATCTGGAAGTCAAAGACGCCAATCTCATTTTCAATGCCGCTTGGCAGGATTTGGTCGATGAAGTCGGCATCGAGGGACTCCAGTTTCCGAATGAAGTCATCTGGCTTAACGGCGCTCCTGGCGCTGGCAAGGGAACCCAAACACGCTTCATCCAAAACTATCGCAGCCTCACCGCCGAGCCGATCGTGGTCAGTTCACTGCTCCAGAGCCCGGCTGCGCGCAAGCTCATTGATGCCGGAATGATGGTTGGCGACCGCGAGGTAACCGGCCTGCTTTTGAGGGCGCTCCTGCATCCGGAAAATCAAACCGGCGTCGTGGTGGATGGCTACCCTCGCACGAAGGTTCAGGTCCTCTGCCTGCGCCTGCTCCACGAAAAACTCAACGCCCTCCGCCACCAGTATATCGGAACACCGCTTGCGGCGCAGTTTCGCAAGCCGATGTTCCATATCGTTGTTCTTTTCGTGGACGAGGCCGAATCCGTCCGCCGTCAGATTCTGCGTGGCGAACGCGCCCGCGCCCATAATGCCGCTGTGGAGGCCTCCGGAGTCGGTGAGATGGTCGAGACGCGCGCCCCGGATTTGTCCGATGAGGCAGCCCGCAACCGTTACCGCACATTTAAGGAGGTCACCTACGAGTCGCTCAAAACCCTGCGCCAAGTCTTCCACTACCACTATGTGAATGCCCACGGCACGGTGGATGAAGTGCAGCGGCGCATTCAGGACGAACTTCGCTACCAAAGCTCGCTGGAGCTGGACCAGAGCACCTTCGACCGGATTTCCCGCATCCCGATCGCCCGCGAACTCAGCATCCACGCCCGCCAGGAACTCGTCATGCGGTTGGACTCCTACAACGCCGAGCACCCAGACCTCTTCGAGCAATCCGTGGCTCTCATTGATGAAAAATTCATGCCCATCATCCGCCGCCACAACATGTCCGGCCGGGCCCACATCAACTCCGAGAATCCCCTGCTCGCCGACCCGCTCGTGCTGGCGATGATCATCGATATTTTTGCCGACCGAGGCTACGACACGGTCATCGACATCCGCCGCTACGAAGTCCCGAGCAAGGTGAATCCCGAGACGTGGGAAATCGAGAACCGCGAAAAGATCGTATGGCGTTTCATTGTCAACTTCCCCGGATCACGCATCCGGCGAGGTCAATAATGCGGGAGGGAATTTTGCCAAGCGCCTTGAGACGACTCTTCACGCGCCACGCGTTGTTTGCGCTGCTTCTGTCGTGCACTCTCTCCTATGTGCAGGCGACCGACGCCAAACCGCCACTGCGCATCGGCATTCACGAGAAGCCGCCCTATGCCTTGAAAAACCCGGACGGCACTTGGACTGGCCTCGCTCCGGGGCTTTGGAAGGGAATCAGCGAAGCCACGGGATTACCCATCGAGTTCGTCGAGGTTCCTTACGAGGATTTGATACAGCAGGTGGCGAATGGGAAAATCGATGCCGCAGCCGGCGAGATTGAAGTGACTCCAGCGGCCGAGAAAATCGTGGATTTCACCCAACCCTTCCTGACATCAAGCCTCTGTATCGCGCTGAACAAAGTCAGTTGGGAATCCGCATGGAAAAGCGTTCTCAAGGATTTTTTCAATTGGACGATCGCCAAATATCTCATCGGCATCTTCGTGGCCATGCTCGCGATCAGCCTCCTGCTTTGGTTCGCCGAGCGGCATCACGGCACGGGGCACTTTCATGGCGGCATCACCGGCATTGGGTCAGCCCTCTGGTTCGCAGCGGTCACCATGACCACTGTCGGCTACGGTGACAAAACACCGGCCACCATAGCCGGGCGGATCATAGCGGTTTTCTGGATGATCTTCGGTGTGGTGCTCGTCTCGGCATTCACGGCCACAGTGACCTCCAGCATGTCCACGGCGCAGATATCAAACAGCATCGAAAGCATCTCGGATTTCAACCACCTTTCCTGTGGAACACTCCATGGTTCCCTCTCCTCGGAAATCCTCCGCCGCATCGGAGTCATGACGCACGAATACGAGAGCATCCCGGAGGCATTCGATGATCTGGCGGCAGGTAAAATCGAAGCCGTCGTGGGTGACCGCAACACCCTCTCCTATGTGAGACGCGAATTCGCCAGGCGAAAGCCCCCCGTTCACATCAACATTCCCTCCTTCCGCCTCCGCGAAGCCTTCCTCGCCATTCCGATCCGCGAAGGGCATCCGAACTACAAGCAAATCAACGAAGCCATGCTGCAATTTATGATGACCGGGGAGTGGAGCGAACTCCTCCAGCAGTGGATCGGCGACACCTCGACAAGCAGCCTCACACGCGGCTCAGAACATTAGCCACGACAGTGCCCCCCATGCCCTGGCCAATCTGAACCGCTGTGGAGGGCGACTGCGATGGGTGCGGCGGCTCTTCGGGCAGCCCAAAGGAAGGATCGATATTCCTTGGCCAAGCCGGCAACTTTCCAGCGCGCAGCCCCTCGACGAGCAGAGTTGCCTCCAAAAGGCCAGAGGCAGCCAATGCATGCCCTGTCGTTCTTTTCATGGCGGAAATCCAAGGCAGATGGTCTCCAAAAACCCGACGAACGCAGGAAATCTCCGCCGCATCGAAGCGGGGCGTTCCGGTGGCATGGAGCGAAATCCAGTCCACCGGCAGCTCGCCACCATCCCGACGCAAGGCGCGATTTTTCGCAGCAACAAGAAGTTCCTCAAGCACGCGAGCCTCGGGATCGGGAGCCATGAGATGCCTCGATTCGTTGGCACAGCCGCCCCAAAGCCATTCCGCAAGGGGCGCCACGCCACGCATCCCGGCGTGGCTTTCGGATTCCAGAATCACGCATGCAGCACCTTCCGCAGGCAGCATTCCCGAGCGACCTGCACTCAAGGGACGGAACTCGGAATTTTGCGTCACGCTGCCGCCACGGCCCATGGCGGATCTCAGAACGGGTGAAACCGCAGCGTCCGCAGCCACGGCAACGACCGCATCGAGTATTCCCGAGGCAACAAGTGAAGCAGCCAGATAGAGAATCTGAGCGCCTGTCGCCGACGCGGCATTCAACGAAAAATCCACACCACCCAGGCCGTATCGAACCGTGGCTGCCGCTGCAATCGCATTCCCCCGCCAGCGGCTGATTGAATACGGCGAAAACTTTCCAGAGGCGGTCACATCTCCCTCCATCGCCACCAGCCCACCAAGCGAACTTCCACTCACACACCCGATGGCAGGCAACCGGTGCTTTGCCCCCTCCCCGCGCAGACGATTGCGTTCAGGCGAAAGCCCAGCGGCTTTCCAAGCACTCTCAGTGACGGCCAGAGCCAGAAGCTGATGCCGCGAAAGAATGCCAGCATCCCCCACTTCCAATCCCGCAGCCTCCGCCAATGCCTCCGACTCAGGAAGCCTGCCGCCGACTGGCATATCGACGCACAATGCCTCAAAAAGCCCTTCCACGGAATCACACCCGCCGACGAGAATGCCGCAGGCTGTGATAAAAACACGGGACGAATCAGAATGGAAAGACACGCCACATTGATAAATGGCGGCGCGCACCAATTGAACGCAAAAGTGAGCTGACCAACGCCGGGAATCCCATGCCGGAAACTAATCGCAATCGATTAT
>CANKXQ010000064.1 GCA_947487745.1 Spartobacteria bacterium
CGGCCCTCAACACAAAACTCCCCGGAATGGCATTCCGCGTGCCAACCTCCGATGTCTCGGTTGTTGATCTCACGGTGGAACTCGACAAGCCAGCCTCCTACGAGGAAATCTGCGCCGCCATCAAAGCCGCTTCTGAAGGCCCGCTGAAAGGCATCCTCGGCTACACCGACCAGAAAGTCGTCAGCACAGACTTCCGTGGCGAAACCCAGACCTCGGTCTTCGACGCCGAAGCCGGCATCGCCCTCGACCCGACCTTCGTCAAACTCGTTTCCTGGTATGACAACGAATGGGGCTACTCGAACAAAGTCCTCGAGATGGTCCGCGTCATCGCCAAGTAAGTAATCAAAGCCTAATTGACCACAGAGGACGCAGAGAACACAGAGCCTCAAAAACTCTGTGCTCTCCGTGAACTCTGTGGTCATTCCTTTTCAGACAAACCCGTTCCTCTCTCGCTTTCGAATTTCCCATTACTATGAAAAAATCCATCAAAGACATTTCCGTAAAAGGCAAACGCGTTCTCATGCGCGTGGACTTCAATGTTCCCCAAGACAAAAAGACCGGTGCCATCACCAACACCCAGCGCATTTCCGCCGCGCTACCCACGATACAACACGCCCTGAGTGAAGGTGCATCCGTCGTTCTCATGAGCCACCTCGGCCGCCCGGATGGCAAAGTCGTCGAAAAATTTTCTCTCAAGCCCATCGCCGAAAAACTCTCCGAACTCCTCGGCAAGCCCGTGAAGTTCCTCAGCGATTGCGTCGGCACCGAAGTCGAAGCCGCCTGCGCCTCGCTCCAGCCCGGCGAAGTCGTCCTTCTCGAAAATCTCCGCTTCCACATCGAAGAGGAAGGCAAAGTCAAAAATGAAGACGGCACTTCCACCAAAGCCGATCCCGAAAAAGTCGCAGCCTTCCGCGCCAGCCTTACGAAGCTTGGCGATGTCTTCGTGAGCGACGCCTTCGGCACCGCCCACCGCGCGCACTCATCCGTCGTCGGAGTCGATCTCCCTAAAGTTGCCGGCTTCCTCATGCAGAAGGAACTCGACGCCTTCGCAGCCGTGCTCGACAACCCGCAGCGACCACTCTTGGCCATCCTCGGAGGCGCCAAGATCGCCGACAAAATCCCGCTCATTCGCAACCTCATCGAGACCGCTGACGAGATCATCATTGGCGGCGGCATGGCCTACACCTTTAAAAAAGTTCTCGAAAACATGCCGATTGGAAACAGCCTCTTCGACCCCGAAGGCGCCAAGATCGTCGGCGAGTTGATGGAAAAAGCCAAAACCCGTGGCGTCCAAATCCACCTGCCTGTCGATTACATCACAGCCACCGCCTTCTCACCCGACGCCGAAACCGGCCACGCCGATGACAAATCCGGCATCCCCGATGGACTCGAAGGCCTCGACTGCGGACCCAAGTCCCGCGAAATCTTCGCCGCCGCCATCGCCCGCGCCAAAACCATCATCTGGAACGGCCCCGCCGGCGTCTTCGAATTTGAAAAATTCGCCGAAGGCACGAAATCCATGGCCGCAGCCGTCGCCGCAGCCACCGCATCAGGTGCCATCACCATCGTCGGTGGAGGCGAAACCGCCACCGCCGCCCAAAAATCCGGCGTCGCCGACAAGGTCACCCATTGCTCCACCGGTGGAGGCGCCTCCCTCGAACTCCTCGAAGGCAAAGCCCTCCCCGGAGTCACGGCCCTCAGCGAGCGCTAAACCGCCCTCCTGCCAAATCAGGCAAAAAAAGGCCTGGCCCTCCTGTAGATCCAGGAAGGCCCTCTTACCGCATTGCCAAATCCAGAGCACATTTTCAGCGATCCCTCAGGCCAGTCAGAAAAATCCTGGCTCTTCTTCGCTGTTCTTGGGGCCGTGTAGTTCCAGAATTTTCCCAATCGGATCCAGTGCCGTGATTATTTCTTCCGAAGGCCCCCAAAATGCGCCAAGTGTCCTCAAGGTTTTTTTGCCCGCGCTTTCGGGTTCTTGCGGTTTTTTTTGATCCTCCACATATTCGTGCCACCTGCGCAATTCGCTCGCCCCCGCGCCGGTCGAGGAGGATTTCCGCGAATGGATCGAAGCCTACTGGGCACGCGACATCTTGGAACTTTTCTCCGTTGGCAAACGCCATGCCTTTTTGAAATTCCTCGAACTTCTGTGGCTGCAAAGTGGCGTTCTCTGCGAACTCAGCAAACTTGCCGCCCCCTGCCAAGTCAGCCGCCAAAGCCTTGCCAACTACCTCGACATCCTCGCCGCCACAGGCGTCGTTCGCATCCTCCGCCCGTTCGCTCAAAACCCCGCCCGAGAGATTGTGGCCATGCCCAAGGTTTATGCATTCGACACCGGCTTCGTGTGCCATATCCGCGGCATCACCAGTCTCCGCCCTGATGACATGGGAACACTCTGGGAACACCTTGTGCTGGATACGCTGCTCTTCCATCTCCCAGCCGAGGAAATCCACTACTGGCGCGACAAGCAAAAACACGAAATCGACTTCATATGGGCCCCCCGCAATGCGCCCCCGGTCGCAATCCAGTGCAAATGGCGAGCTGCTGCAGGCGACCCTGCGGATTTTGCCTCGTTCTCAAGCCTCTACCCGGCCGCCGACCGCTGGATTCTCGCCGCCGACCGGACTGGTGCCATCGCCCGCTCTCAAAAGGCAAAATCCTACACTGAAACTGGCATCGACGCGATACCGGAACTTATTTGCAAACATAAGCAGCGAGGTTCTTGAAATTTATATCCTCCACGCAGCGCTACCCCTGGCAGGATTTTCGCCCTGCTCACGGTTGTGGCCTCGCCGACTGTATCGTTGCCGCTACTGTGCATCTTCACGGATTGACACTGGCAACCCTCAATTCCCAAGCATTTCCCAATGCTTCAAGATGTCAGAGTGCCATACCAAAAACCTTAACCCTTTGATAGAAGTCTCCAGTCTCAAACTCCAGCCCCCCCCCCGTTTGGAAAGGGAAAGAATAGAAATGCCCAGCACGCCTGAAACCAAGCCTGCCCGGCCGCTCTCGCTGCTCTCGGTTTTATCCCCGCGTGCGAAGTGAGATCTCGACAAATTTCAGCCGAACAGAGGCTTATGATTGTAGTTGGAGATTTTTAGATAAAATCGCAACTTTTGGATTTCGCGAATCTACACTGGGTCTATCATGGAGATTGAAGCTTTTAAAAATTCCTGCAATGTTCGCAGAGTGATTTTTTCTGCAGCAAGCTATGTCGAGCAATTAGCGAGTGCTTTTTCTAAGGTGGAAGTTGCCGTTTGCAATCGGCTTGAGGCTTCTCTGAATGCGGCGCGTGAGCGAAAGGCTAGCGTCTTTCTTTGTGGCAATGGAGGTAGTGCTGCGAATGCAAATCACTGGGCTAATGACCTCATTTACGGAGCAGGGAAGACCGGTCGTGGAGGAGTTCGCGCTCACTCGCTTGCGGCGAATACATCAGTGATCATGTGTCTGGCCAACGACACAGGTTACGAAAATGTCTTCTCTGGACAGCTTCGAGTTCTCGCATCACCGGGCGATATTCTCATCGCCATGTCGGGAAGTGGCAACTCGCCGAATATCCTTCGCGCTTTGGAGGAAGCAAAGAACCTCGGGTTGGAAACTTGGGCGATCGTCGGTTACGATGGGGGCAAGGCTTTGCAACTCGCCCAAAATGTGATCCATTTTCCCGTCAACGATATGCAAATCGCGGAGGATCTCCAAATGGTCGTCTGTCACGAAGTCACCAAAATCCTCGCCACACCTGTCTCATGAGTTCTCAAAAAATCCTCGCTTTCGACGAGGCGGCATCAGTTTTTGATCGGGAGCGTCTCGCCGGTCGGCGGGTCGTCCAGTGTCATGGGACATTTGATCTCATCCATCCCGGACATATTGTTCATCTTGAGGAAGCCCGCGCGTTGGGTGACCTGCTGGTCGTGACCGTTACGGATGAGAAGCATGTCAATAAAGGTCCCGGTCGACCTTGCTTTAATGACGCTCTGCGCGCCCGCACCCTTGCTGCACTCGAGTGTGTGGACTATGTCGTTTTAATTCCCCACACGGCTGCGGTGGAAGCAATTCGTCTCGTCAAGCCATATGTCTACTGCAAGGGCAGCGAGTATGAAGACGCGTCGAACGATGTTACAGGCAACATCCACGATGACCTCACTGAGGTGCGTGCGCATGGCGGGGACGTTCGCTACATCGGGTCGGGTGCTTTCAGTTCCACCCGCCTGCTGAATCGCCACTTCGACCACATTCCAGAAAAAGTCCGCTCGTGGTGCCAAAAACTCGCCACCCGCACATCTGCTGCCGAAATCCGCACGATGGTCGATGGTTTTCAAAACCTCCGCGTTCTCGTCCTCGGCGATACGATCATTGACCAATACGCCTCCCTCAAAGTCCAAGGCCTTACCTCGAAAAATCGCATTATTTCGGGTCGCTTTCTTCACCAGGATACTTATCTCGGCGGCGCTTTGGCCGTTGTGCGGCATGTGAAGGAATTTTGCTCAAATGTTCGTTTCGTCAGTCTGCTTGGCACGGAGCCGTGGGTCGATGACTTGGTAGCAGGGGCACTGCGTCCTGAAGAAGACGCCACTGTGCGCGAGGAGTCCTTCACCACAGTTGTGAAGAAGCGCTATGTCGAGCCGCTTCTTGCCGGTAACGAACTCTCAAAACTCTTCTCAATAAACTACCTCAACGACGAGGTGCCTCCGCAGGCCGTTCAGGACAGGCTCTTCGAGGTTGTGCGGCGTGAGATGAAGCAATGCGATGTCGTTCTCCTTGCCGATTTCGGCCACGGACTCATGCAAAAAAAACTGCGCGAACTCGTGCAGGAAGAAGCGCCATTTTTGGTTCTAAATTGCCAAACGAATAGTAACAACCACGGCTTTAACATCATCACGCGCCAATACCAGCGCGCCGATGCCTTTTCACTCGATAATCAAGAAATCATGCTCTCATGCGGCTTGCGGGATTTTGATCCTGATACAGAGCTTTCATCCATTGCTCAGCGTTTTGGTTCCAAGTATGCGTGGTTGACGCGCGGCAGCATTATGACTCTCGGTCTGGCTGAGGGCTACGAGCCATCAGAAATCCCGCCCTTGGTCACCGATGTCACAGATACGGTTGGGGCAGGGGATGCCTTTTTCTCGGTGGCTGGTCTTGCCGCAGTGAGTCGATTGCCGCTGGATGTGGCGACTTTCATTGGCCAGTTGGCTGGCGCACAGGCCGTGAATATCGTAGGCAACGAGCGCCCGATCTCAAAGGCCGCCCTCCTGAAATCCGCAATTTCCCTTCTCAATTTTTAACACCCTATGCGTTGTATCGTTACCGGAGCGTCAGGTTTTATCGGCAGTCACCTTGTGGATGCCCTTCTCGCGGATGGGCACGAGGTGCTGGGGATTGATGATCTCAGCACCGGGCGCTTGAAAAACCTCGATGCTGCGCACAGTCAGTCTGGATTTCGTTTTTTGGAAAAAAACATCTGCTCGGCATCCAAAACAGACCTGCCATTTGCCGAATGCGACTGGTTTTTCCACTTGGCGGGGCGTGCTGATCTCGTGCCATCTATCGTTAATCCTGAGGATTACTTTCGAGTTAATGTGGAAGGCACATTCCGCGCGCTGCAGCTTGCCCGCGAGCTTGGAGTGAAGCGCTTCCTCTATGCCGCCAGTTCGACTTGCTATGGCATTCCCGATGTCTATCCGACGCCGGAGACCGCACCCTGCAAGCCAGAGCACCCTTACGCGCTCACGAAGCTCATGGGTGAGGAAATGGTCATGCACTGGCACAGGGTTTACCAGCTCCCGACGCTTTCGCTTCGCCTCTTCAATGTCTATGGCCCGCGCAGCCGCACCACAGGAGCCTATGGAGCGGTCTTCGGAGTTTTTCTCCGACAAAAACTCGCCGGCGTGCCTTTCACAGTCGTAGGCGATGGCTCGCAAACACGCGATTTCACCTTCGTTTCTGATGTGGCCTCGGCGTTCCTTGCTGCAGCAAAATCCAACGCCCAAGGCGAAATTTTCAATATCGGTTCCGGTCACAGCTATGCCGTAAATCGTTTGGTGGAGCTGCTCGGCGGAGACAAGGAATTCATTCCACGGCGTCCCGGCGAGCCGGACTGCACCTTTGCCGACACACAAAAAATCAGCACCTGCATTGGGTGGAATCCCACCATCCCGTTGGAAGAAGGCGTCGCTCGCATGATGGCCGTCATCGATGATTGGCGCGACGCCCCGCTTTGGAATCAATCCACCATCGCCGAAGCCACGGCAGACTGGTTCAAACACCTCGGACACACTTCATGAAAAAAAGCCCCTGCTTGCAGATTGACTTGTCGATGTAAGAAACTATCTTACTTTTCATGACAACCATGCTTTCCAGTAAGGGTCAGCTCGTTCTTCCATCCCCAATACGGCGGATTGACCGGCTCCGCAGCGGTGAGTCGTTTGAAATCGAGCGTGTGGATTCTGGAAAATACCTCCTCACCCGCAAATCTCCGCCATCCAATCAAGGCTTGGTCGATCTTCTCGCATCCTGCCCCGTGAAAGGCTGGTTTGAGCCGATCCCCTCCGAATCCACGGACACGCTGTGAAGTTTATTGCCGACGCCAATCTGCTCAGTGAGCCCACCAAACCCGAGCCCGCGCCACAGGTTTTGGAATGGCTGCGACTCCATGAGGAGCATCTCGCCGTGACCCCGGTCATTTTGGGCGAACTCGAATACGGGATTCTGCTTCTTCCCTCGAGCAAGAGAAAAAAACAGCTCGAAGTGTGGTTTGAAAAAATACGCGCCACGGCTCGTTGTCTCGACTTCGACAGCAAGGCGGCCTCATCGTGGGCCCACCTGCTGGCCCACCTCAAATCCAAAGGCCATGCCATGCCAATTAAAGACAGCCTGATTGCCGCATCGGCGATAGCGCACAACCTCACCGTAGCCACGCGTAACACCCGAGATTTCAAAAACGCCAAAGTTTCATTGATAAACCCTTTCGAAACAAATTGATCCTCACCTCGTAAGCCTTTCCATCCTTAAAAGTCCGTTCATGAAAAATCCCAACCTCAAAACAATCCTCGTCACAGGCGGAGCAGGCTATGTCGGTTCCGTGCTCGTTCCTCTTTTGCTGGAGGCAGGCTACACCGTTCGCGTCCTCGATCTGCTGATCTATGGTCGGCAGGTTTTTGATGGCATTCCCGCCGCTGACCGCTCGCGCTTGGAAATCCTTCAAGGCGACATGCGCGATGAGACGCTCTTGCGTCAGTCACTGGCCGGTTGCGATGCCGTTATTCACCTCGCCTGCATTTCCAACGACCCCAGCTT
>CANKXQ010000065.1 GCA_947487745.1 Spartobacteria bacterium
GAAATGAGCAGGCGGCGATGAATGAGGCTGGCTCCGATTTCCAGCGAGTCCCAGCCGCGGTCATTCCAGCGAAAATCTTTTGCCAAAACCCGAAGCGAGGACTCGGCGTCCACCGGTCGCTCGGCATCGCCCCGGAATGTGAAGCGCCCTTCTGCCAGCGTTCCCCTCGCCTTCCCGCTCAAATCCAGTAAGGCGGGAATGCCATCGACAGCGATATTCGAACCGAAGGCGGCGATATCCCAGACCTTGCCGCGAGGCCCCTTGCTCAGATTGACATCACCTCTCAAGGCCCCGCCAAAAACGCGGGCACTGAAAGACAGGGATGGTCCGGACAACGAGCCAAGACGCAATGAAACATCGCTGAGGGTGATTCCAGGCACCAAATCCAGGCCGGCCAGACTCGCATTTCCCTGCTCCCATGTTGTCGGCGCGGTGAACGGACCGAACACCTTGTTAAACTTCCCGGCCTGCACCGTGAGGGTCTCCAGGCGAAGGCGGCCATGCGCCTCGGAATTCAATGAAAGATCCAAACCATTGAGGACATGGCGGAAATTTTCGCCCAGCACCTCAGCCGATCCATTCCGGATTTCGATGATTGAGGGCCAAGCCCCGCCAGGCGCGAAGAGCCCCAACACACTGGCAACGTCATCAAAACCAGCTTTGTCGCGCTGGATAGATTTCTCTGGACGGCGCAAATCCATCACGACATTCACGCCGTCAGCCGTCACCGAGTGAACCCAATTTCTCCAACCCGAGAGGAAACGGCCGGGCCCGCTCCAAACGATCTCCAGGCGTTCCATGTGAACCAACGGCCCACCACGCCCCTGTTCAGCCGGGCGAATCGAGATCCCTTCGATCACCACAGGAGCGAACGCAGCCGCACGGAGCGAGTCCGCGCGAAAAGCCAGCCCCTGCTGAGCCATCCCCCGCTCGACAAATTGCCGCACGACAAAAGATAAAAACGGCCCCTGAGCCACCATCGCAACAATCACGACTGCAGCGGCGACAAGCCAAAATCTCTTTGATTGATAAAATCTCCTACTCCGTCCGTTCTTCATTTTGAGTGAGTCAAGCTACACTGGCCCGATTTTCGAATCCAGCCCACCCTTCGTGCCGACCTCGAATCAATCAAGAGATCCAGGAAGGCCACGACCCATCAAATTTTAAAAAGCCGGGGAACAAACCATCCGAACCAGAGAGAAATGAGGAACCAAGCACCAAGGTTGAGCAGGAAGCCCGCGCGGAGCATCTGAGGCAGTGTCACATGGCCAGAACCGTAAACAATCGCATTGGGTGGCGTTGAAACGGGCATCATAAATCCGCAACTGCTGGCCAAGGTCAGTGCCATGGAGAGAGCTGCGGGAGAGCAACCAAGTCCCACAGCCAGAGCGCTGGCAACGGGTAGGAACGCCGCTGTGGTCGCCGTGTTGCTGGTAAACTCGGCCAAACCGATAGCGACGATAGATATCACCGCAAGCAGCACGGAGGGCGGGAAATGACCCAGGTGGGCACCCAGACCACCGATCCATGCGGCAAGACCGCTGGCTTGCATCGCCGCCGCGAGGCTCAGCCCACCGCCGATGAGCAGAAGCACATCGATGGGGATTTTTTTTAAAGTTTCCGCATTGAGAACGGTGCCACCACCTGCGGCACCACTTGGCAAAAAAAACAGCGCCAATCCCCCAGCCATCGCTATGCCCGCATCGGAAAGCCACGGCAGACGCGTTTCAAGGAATCCCCTCACAATCCACAGGCCGGCTGAAATGGCAAATATCATAATGACTCCGATGCCGCCAAAGCCGAGGGGTGGAAGTTTCTCCCGCTCCAGAAAGCTTCCCCCGACAGCCATCCGCCCGCCGAGACGAAAAACCCCGCGAGTCAGGATAATCCACGCCAAGATCAGCAAGATGAAAGATATCGGCAGGCTCATTGCCATCCAAAGCGGAAAACCAATTTTGATGCCGTAGGATTCCTCCATAAATCCTGCAAAAATGCCATTCGAAGGCGTTCCAACGAGCGACGCCATGCCCCCGATACTGCTTCCATAGGCGACAGATAAAACCAACGCGGCTGCGAAGTTTTTTTCATTCCCCTCGCGAAAGAGACTCATGGCCGATACAGCGATTGGAAGCATGATGAGGGCGACCGCCGTATTACTGATCCACATGGAAAGCAGGGCGGATGCCAGAAGGAAGGCGCCTAGGATCGAAGATTGGCGCGTGCCGGCGAGCCGCAGGAGGAAGAACGCCAATCTGGTATGGAGATGGCAACTCTGCATCCCCTGCGCGATGAGCATGCCGCCTAAAAATAAAAAGATCACGGGATTGGCAAACGGCGCGGCCGCACCTGCCATTCCGCAAATGCCGAGCATAGGAAAAAACACCAAAGGTAACATGGCCGTGACGGCAAAAGGAATCGCCTCCGAGACCCACAGCGAAGCCATAAGAACCGCAACGCCCAAGGTGTGCCAACCAGCGAGCGGCAGCCCGGCAGGAGCGGGCACGACCAGAACATATACAAGCCATGAAGCTCCGATTAAGGGAACGGCACGCTTAATCCATGTGGCTGCATTCATGGATTCAATTTCCCAGCGCGCGAGTGCCACGCAACCCGAAAGCAGAGGAAGTCTCTTGGCGCTTGGGCGGCTTCAGAAACAAGGCTCGCGGCGGACCCGTGGCTTGGTTACAAGATTTTCACATGTCAGAGAGCTTGAAAAAACGCGTCATCGTCCTTTGCAGTGGAGGAATGGATTCTGTCGTGGCGCTGCACGCGGCAGCGAGGGAGCACGAAGTGGTTGCGGCGCTGAGTTTCCACTACGGTTCTAAGCACAACGACCGGGAGATTCCTTTCGCCGCTTACCATGCGGATTTGCTGGGAACAGCGCACCTCACCATTCAGCTGGATTTCATGGGGAGCCTCTTTGAATCCCACCTCCTCAAGTCAGGCGCATCAATCCCCAAGGGGCACTATGAAGAGGAAACGATGAAGCAGACCGTTGTGCCATTCCGAAATGGCATCATGCTCGCCGTGGCTGCGGGAATGGCTGAGAGCCGGTATGCGACGGGCGTCGTGATTGCAGCCCACTCGGGCGACCATGCGATTTATCCCGATTGTCGCGAGGGCTTCATGAAGGCGATGGGCGATGCGATCCGACTGGGAACCTATGCGGATGTCGAGTTGCTGCGCCCATTCATATCTATGACGAAATCGGAAATCGCCCGGCGCGGTCACGAGTTGGCCGTGGATTTCTCGCAGACCTGGTCCTGCTATGTCGGCGGCGAAACGCATTGCGGCGAGTGCGGAACCTGTGTTGAACGCCGCGAGGCATTCCAATTGGCGGGATTGGATGATCCCACGGACTATCTCAGCAACGCCCCGCTGCCTCCGAGGCCGCTCTGACGCCATGCGCATTTCAGAGATTTTTTATTCGATTCAAGGCGAGGGCGAACTCACCGGCGTGCCGACGGTTTTCATCCGCTCCTCGGGCTGCAATCTGCGTTGCCGATGGTGCGACACACCCTATGCCTCTTGGAACCCCGAGGGCGAGGAGATGTCTATCGAGGACATCATCAAAGAGGTTAAAAAACATACCGCGCGGCACTGCGTTCTTACGGGCGGCGAACCGATGGTCGCGCGAGGAATCAAAGAACTCGCTGCCGCACTCCGCGCAGAGGGCCAACACATAACCATCGAAACCGCAGGCAGCATGCCTCCCGAGGGAATCGCCTGCGACCTGGCCTCACTAAGTCCGAAACTCTCCAGTTCCACGCCACGCACCGGCGAGATCGAAGAAAATTGGATTGAGAGGCATGAGCAAACACGCCTAAAACCCGAGGTGCTGCAAACTTGGCTGGAGGCCGGAAATTACCAACTCAAGTTCGTTTACACCCAACCCTCGGACCTAATCGAAATAGACACTCTCATAGAGTCCATCGGAATCCCAGTGCCTGCAGCAAAGATTCTCCTCATGCCGGAAGGAACGGATGAAGCACATATCGCCGCACGGCAAATGGAACTCGTCAGCCTCTGCACCAAACGCGGCAACCGTTACTGCGACAGATTGCACATTCGACTTTTCGGAAACACCCGAGGAACCTGAAACAAGCAACTGTTCGAGTTGAAAACCAAAAGCACCGGCGGCCAAACTACCCACGGGCTCCTCGAAGGGGCGCAAGGGACGGACCGGCCTTGCGGTATCGGACGCTTGGTGGTATGTGGCTCTCGGAAAGTGGCTGGTTGAGAAACGGAGCGTGCCGGATTCTTCACAGTTTTACTTTTCGCCATGGGATGTCGGGCCGCTCGAGAGCGGGTTGTGGTGGGAGTGGCTGGGTGACATTCTGCTGTATCTTTGTTATGCGAATCCCGGGGCGTTTGGGCTTCAGATACCCGTCGTAGTCTGCCTGATTGGAGCGGCTTGGTTTTTGGTGAGGTTGTGAGGAGATCGGTTGTCTCCATGGATGCTGTTTTTGCTCGTGTCCGTGTGTGTCGGGACATACCAACTGCAAATATCGAGGAACTCGCTTTTTTCGCTGGCACTCTATCCCGCTGTGTTGTGGTTGGGATGTCGGCGCCGGGGAGAGGCTTCCATGCGGGAGTATTTGATAATGTGTGCGGTGCATCTGCTCTGGAACTGCCTGCACGGGATCTGGTGCCGGGCTGGGTCACGGCCGAGGTGATGCTGAGCGCAAGGGCCTTGATGGCATTTCGAGAGGCTGGCGAATGGCATCTCAAAAGCGGATTACGCAGCATATCGTGGGTTGCGGCTTGTTCTGTGGAGCCTTGCTCTTGATTGTGGTGGCCGGGAGAAGTGGTGAGATGGATTTTCTCACGCTCCCAGCCCGGCATGTGGCGGCAAGCGTCGATTTGAAAGCAAATGCAACACAACGCCAACCATTGCCGTGGCATCCAGCGAAGGGGCGGCATCCGGCCAAAGCTGGAAAGAGTGGCTGAATTCCTCGATCTGGAAACCCGACCACTCGGTTCCATGGTCGAACGATTACTGGCCCCTTGAGATGCTGCCAGGGATGCGTCCGATCGAGGCGGCTTATGCGCTGGCAGTCGCGGCTTTGATTTGTGTGGTTTGCTTCCGAAATGTGCCTCTGGGCCCCTAATGGCATGGGTTGGCGCGGTTTTTCTCGGCCTCGGCTATGTGCGAATGTTTGCCTACACCCCTCTGGCCTCTGCAGCGGTCATCCTCGTGGCCACGCGGAATGTGAGGGCGAGAGCCTTTTTCTCATGGCTCGGCTGGCTGGGCGTGGGCGCGTGGATTGTTTTTTCGTGGTGGATGTTTTTTCCAAGCAGGTGGAAAACTTCATTCCTGAGGGGCAGAATGTGTCGCGTGTGGGTCAGGTTCGGATCTATGACGACACGACGGCGGATTGGGTGAAGGCGGAGTTCCCAAGCGAGAGGGTTTTACGACCATCGAGAGCGGGAGCTACTGCCTGTTGCGTTGGAATTTTGAAAAGCAGGTCTTCCTTGATGGTTTCTTCGCTCCCCACACGCGCGAGGTGTGGAACGGCTACAACAAGGCCTTGAGAAGTCGAGATTCAGAGGTTCTCCACACGCAATTCGGAATCAGAGTCGCGATTGTTCCGAACACATCGCCGCAGTGGGTGGATTTGTTTTTGAATTCACCAGATTGGAACGCGGCTGCGGTCGGGCCGGGCAGCGTTGTTTTTGTTCATCGATCGATCCCGCTCGCGGGAAGAAATCCGGGGATTTTCTTCCCGTCTGGGCAACTGCGCGAAACCTCTTTTTATTTTCGGAGTTCCACCATGCGAACGCTGTTTCAGATTGTGAGTTCCGCTGAATCTGATCGTGGAGCATTCCGATCAGAGCAATGGAAAGCCCACCCATCATTCAATGGGCTCAGGGATCCCGCGAAAGAGGTTTTCCCAGGCCTGTGAATAAGCTGAGGAGGACTATTTGCTGATGCGGGAGTTGTTCTGTTAAGTAGGAGCTCTGCTTCTATGAAAACGAAAAACCTCCTCGAAATTCTTGCCACGCCCAGTCCTTCGGGACGGGAGAGAGACGGTCAGCGGCTTTGGATCAAAAATGTGACGCCGCATGCAGACCGGGTGGAGTCGGATTCGCATGGGAATGCCTGGGCTGTGCTGGAGGGGGCCTTGATTCAAAGGTTCCATGAGTGATGCTGGGGACACAGGTGCGAAGATGCACCCCAGAAGTTTTTGGCACTTCGTGCTCTGGATGTGAAAACTGCAGGAATGCTCCCATAGAGATTCGCAAGGCTTGTGAAAACCCTCTCCCCATCTGAGTGGATTGCCCTCCGCACCGCGCATGAAAAGCGAGTCGATCCTTGGATTGCCCCCCGGTTGCAGCGCGCTTCAAAGGGGGTGAAACATCCGGTAGACGATTTTCTTTTCGAGTATTATCCGAATCGCCCCGCACTTCTGCGTCGATGGCATCCGGGCATTGGCTTCGCCCTGCGAGGGGATGAGGCGGAGTTCTACCTCGGCGTCCCTGGATATATAGCGACGCGTTTCGGAATCATGGTTGAACCGCTGCCGGAGAAACGGCGAGCCATGGTTCAGTGGCTTGGTCGTTTTCTGGCAAGCACGGCGGACAGGGTTCCATTCTTCGGATGCCATGGACTTCACGAATGGGCCATGGTTTACAAATCCGGCGAGGTTCGCCATGCGTCACAACCACTTCGCCTCTCGCCAAGTGAAGTTGCGGCGGTTGTGGACTCCCTCCCTGTGCGGTGTTCCCACTACGACGCTTTCCGGTTCTTCACTCCAGAGGCACGGCCGCTCAATCGCCTGCAACCGACACGCGAATCATCCCCCATCCTTGAGCAACCGGCCTGTCTCCATGCGAACATGGATTTATACAAGTGGGCTTTCAAAATGGCCCCGTGGTGTCCATCCGACCTCATCGCCGACACCTTTGAACTCGCCCGCGACATACGGGAACTCGATATGCGCGCCAGCCCCTACGATCTGACTACTCACGGCTACAGCCCAGTCCCCATCGAGACCCCGGAAGGGAGGGCGCAGTATGAGAAATGCCAAAGGGAATTCGCCGAGCGGGCACACCCATTGCGTCAACAGCTGATTTGCCTGTGCGAAGCTCTGCTCCCCCGGAACGACTAAAAGACCTGCTTGATTTTCGCATCACCCACCCTCTCGCCAGCACGGCGACCGATGAGTTGTGACCCCAATGGCGACTCTGGCGTCAAAACGATGATCGTCTTCTTGTTCCAGACAACCTCCGTTCCCCCTCCAGATGTGGCGATGAGAAAAA
>CANKXQ010000066.1 GCA_947487745.1 Spartobacteria bacterium
GCCCCTTGCGCAGCCACTGCTATGCTGCCAGCGGCACACGGCGAGTTCGACCGCTCGCAGCCGGGTTTCGCGGTGTGGGGTCGCCTCTGCCAATTCGCCGTAATTCCACTCGGGTTCCTTTTCACCGCCATCCTCACCGCCTACGCCGCAAAAATCGCCTTCGAACAAAAGCTGCCTGATGGAATGGTCGCGCTACCCGTTCTAGCGCTCGGCTGCTACAGCCTCGCTGGGCGTTTGCTCCTGGAACCCTGGCGCGCCGACAAGGCATGGGCCCGCGCGTTCGCCCTCGTCTTCCCCGCCTTTCCGCTATTCAGCATCCTGCTCCTACTCTCGCTTTGGGTGCGCATCGCGGAATACGGCTTCACCTTCGAACGCTATGCTGCACTGGCGCTCGCCGCATGGCTCGATCTCTTTTGTGTGTTGCTCCTTCTCCGGAAAAACCTCCCCCCAGCCGCAGCCCCAGCACTCCTGTCCGCTTTCGCGCTCATCGCCATTTTTAGCCCCTTCGGAGCCCGCCAGGTCTCGCTTGCCAGCCAGAGCGCCCGACTCGAAAAACTCCTCGCAGAGCCCGCCCCCCGCTCCGCCGAATCCACACGCCGCCTTGCCTCAGCTGCCGAATACATTTCCTTGAACTACGACCGATCGGTTATCGAACGATTTGTAGGGAAACTCGACATCCCCGCCAACTCACAAGGCTATAAAATCTTCGCCGCCGTCCGCGAAAAACTCGCGCTGCCGGAATTGATCGGCAATGGAGGCTTAAGGTCGACTTTTAGATGGCCCGACGACAAGCCCGTTCCGCTCAGCAATGCCAAGAACCTATTCCCAGCCTCCGGCGCTTCATCCTACGCCAACCTCGGATACGACGCCGAAGGAAAAAAACTCTCCGTGAGTCATGAAGGCGGACAAATCGTTGCAAAAATTGGGGGGAACGTCGACAAGACGTTCGATCTCGGCGCGCTCGATACCCTTTCCACCACGGCCCCCGCCCCGCCATTATTCAACTGGGACATCGCCGGGCGCGCCTTCACGGTTGTCGTCGTTGATGCGCGGTGGGCAACCCAGAATGGCAGCACGACTGAATTGGAGTTCGTTTCTTTCCTAGTCCTCGAAAAGTAAGCCAAAGGACTCCGTGCAACAGGACCCAATTCAATCATCAGCCTACTTCAGCTGAGAAAGTGCAGATACTTGCCGGTAAGCTTCCAGCACCGGCTCCGGCACCGCCTTCAGCAAACGATGGGCGTGAATTGCTTATGCTCCACAAGGAATTCCTCGTCCGCACCGGAGTAGAGATTTCCAAAGGTGGGCGTGGGAATGCGGGGCGTGGGATTTGTTTTGCTGCTGAGAGAGAAGGCGCGGCGTTCGCTGATGGCGTGGTGCGCGCGCTTCCAGAGCAGGGATTTCATGCACTCGTCGGGCAGGCAGTTGATGAGTTGTGTAGCTTCGTCCCAGCGTTTTTCGCCACTGAGGAGCATGGCTGCATTCATGACAGGCGCGTCGTCGAGGGGCCACTTGCTGGCACAAGCTGACCAACTCTCGATAGCAGCGGCGGTGTCGCCAAGGCGGTAGTGCATACAACCGGCGGCCAGCAGGGCGTAGCCGGAAGTGCGATTCAGAACGGGCATCTCGGGCAGGACATCGCGGAGGAATTTTTCAGGCTCGTCGCGGTATACCCACGAAATGAGCGTGCGGAAAGACTCCGGGCACTCGGCTTCCTGAGCGCGGAATTCCTCGATGAGAGGCCGCAGAAGCGGAATCTCGGGGAGGTTTGCAAGGCTTGCGCCGGGACTTTGGAGCAGATGGCAAACGAGGTGGTTGCGGGCGCAGCCGAACCGGCCTTTGGCTGCTTGGAATCGGGCAAAAGTGAGCTGCTGCTCTAGGACCATCGCGGAAATGCGGTCGCGGAGGGCTCGGAAGGCGTCCAAGCGGGGCGCCACCACAGACCCCTGCCAGGCGGCGAACTCAGCAGCCAGTTCGGGATTGGCGGCCTCGGCAGAGGGGGCAACCTCAAAACAGGTGGCGTAAACAGGATGGAGCAACGCGTGGAATTTCGCCGGCATCATGTGCATATCCATCTGGTCCACGCAACGAAGAGGAGTCACCGATTCGTTGAGAGCGAGGATTTCGTCGAATGGCAAGTTGCAGTAACGCATGGCCTGACGAAGCGTGAGCGGGATGGAAGGGATTTTTTCCCAAAGTGAGCAAAGTTCGCTATCGAGGAAGATTTTGCGGTGGGCATCCCCCGCTTCGGTGTTCTGAAACGAGAAGCAGCCGAGCAAATGGATGAGGGCCTCAGCGTGACGACCGAGGCGGTTCGCCTTGCAGGCGAGACCATAGAGGCGGACGAGGGACTGCTCGTTGTTTTGCGGGGCGATGGATTTTTCGATCTCGTAAGCCTCTTGGAGGCGTCCGGAAAAATTGAAAGCCAGAGAGATTCGGAAAAGCTCTTCGGGAGGAAGGGGCTTTTTTTGGTCGAGAAGAACATCCGCCGATACAGAGGCGCGGATGAAGCGACCGAGGCGGTTAAAAACAAAAATGGCCGCCGAGTGGACTTCGGCAGTGGGGGCGTGCGCGAGGAGACTCTGGATAATGGCTTCGGACTCTTTTTCGAGGCCGATGTCCAGGAGGGCGAGGGCTTCGTCGATGCGAGAGGCAATATCGTCTTGGCTCATGATTTTAGTAGGAAAATAGGTCGTTTCGGGTTTGGTAGGCCGGTGGCCTACCGATGCTTGAACACACAGCAATTCCCGAACCAACTTTTTATTGCGCGACGGAGCTCTGAAAGAATTGACCACAGAGGACACAGAGAGCACAGAGGGGGAAAGATTTATCGAATTTTAAGTGGACGCCATTTTTTGGGCGCGAGCGCACGAGATCGGCGTGGGACTGCCGAGAAACAAAGCGGTGGGAAAAAACTGCCTTTCCGACGGGACGGGGGCGTTATTGCGGATCGGTGCGCTCGACGGCAGCGTCTTCGAAGCGGGTGTATTCCTCGAGGAAGGTCAGGGGCACATCGCCGGTGGGGCCGTTTCGCTGTTTTGCGATGATGAGCGTGGCTTTGCCGGCGGCTTCTTTTTTGGCCTCCTCGTCTTCCGCGTAGTATTTGTCGCGGATGAGGAGTCCGACGATGTCGGCATCTTGCTCGATGGTGCCGGATTCGCGGAGATCGCTGAGACGGGGGCGTCCTGCGCTGGAGCCGGTGCGCTGCTCGGGATTTCGGTTCAGCTGGGCGAGGACAATGACGGGGAGTTTGAGTTCCTTGGCGAGGGCTTTGATGCCGTAGGAGATTTCCTGAATTTCGATCTGGCGGTTCTCCTGCGCGCGGCGTGAACCGGACCTAAGGAGCTGGAGGTAATCGATGACGATGAGTTGGATTTTTTCGCGGTTGTGAAGGCGGCGGGCCTTGGCGCGGAGTTCCAAAATGCTCAGGCCGGGAGTGTCATCGACAAAGATTTTTGCCTTGGAGAGCTGACCGGCGATGTTGATGAGATTCGTCATTTCCCGCTTGGCGATGAAGCCGTCGCGGAGTTTGGAGCCGTTCACCCTCGCCCGGGAGCAAAGGAGACGCTGCACTAGCTGCTGGGCGCCCATTTCCAAGGAAAAAACAGCGACGGGCTTGCCGGCATCGATCGCGACATGTTCGGCGATATTCATGGCGAGCGCGGTCTTGCCCATCGAGGGACGCGCGGCAATGACGAACATCTCCCCCTCATGCATGCCGCTCGTCATGCGGTCGAGTTCGTGGAATCCGGTCGGGAGGCCGGTGATGCCGCCTCCGGAGCGCGAGAGCTTTTCGATATTGTCGATGGCGTCGCTCACCATCTGCTTCATGGTGGGCATGGTGGATTGGAAGCGCTGCTCGCCAATCTCGAGCACGCGCGCCTCGACCTCGTCGAGGAGGATTCTTACATCGCCCTGCTCGTCATGGGCACGGGCGACATACTCGGTGCAGGTCGTGATGACGCGGCGGAGGAGATATTTTTCGAGAATGATCTCGCGGTAGTAATCGGCATTCGCCGCCGTCGGGACGAAAGTAAAAAGCTCGGTAATGGCGACCGCGCCGCCAACCTCATCAAGCATGCGCCGGTCCTCGAGCGTCTGGGTGAGCGCAATGAGGTCGATCGGCTTCCCACCATTTCGCATCTCGACCAAAAGCTCGAAAATTTTCTGGTGGGCTGGCAGATGGAAATGCCTCGCCTCCATCTGCGCCATCGTATCATCCAACGCCGTGGCAGAGTGCAGAATAGAGCCGAGGAGCCCCTTCTCGGCATCGAGACTCTGCGGCAGCGGACGACGGGCGTCTGGAAGATAGGCTGCTCCGCGCTGTTGATAATCGGGTTTCTTTTTCCCGCGTCCCTTGCCTGCGGCATCACCGTTTGGAACTGGTGCACTGGCGTTTTGTTCAGGAGCAGAAGACATGGGCAATCAGAAAAATTTACGGAGCTTGGGGAAAAGAATGAGGCCGGACGGAAAGATATCTTCCACGCACGGCCTCATGGTGAATTTGAAATGAATATGCGGGACTGAAAAATCAGGCCTCGGTGGTGACTTTGCGGCGATATTTCTTTTCAGGAGCCGCCTCGGTGGATTCCTCAACTGCAGGAGCGTTCACCTTGACCTCGATCTTGAGGTTGGCCGTGACATCCGCGTGGAGTTTGACGGCAACAGTGTGGTCGCCGCTTTCCTTGATGGCCTTGTCAAGAACGACAGCGTGCTTGGGAAGATCTTCGAGTTTGAGATCGGCAACGATGCGGTCGTGGATGTCTTTGGCTGTGACAGAACCGAAGGCTTTGCCTGTGGCTCCAGCATCCAGCGTGAAGCTGATCGAAAGCTTGTTGATCTTGGAGGCGATTTCCTCGGCGGCGGTCACCTCGCGGGCCTCACGCTCGGCACGTTTGGCTTTGAGATGGTTGATCTGACGGAGGGAACCGGCAGTGATCTCAAGAGCCTTGCCTTGAGGGTAAAGAAAGTTGCGGGCGAAGCCACGGCGGACTTTGACGATGTCGGCCTCTGCGCCGAGCTTGGGAATATTTGCGGTAAGAATGACTTCTGTGAATGCCATAGGATCAATTTTGTGAACGGAGGGGAGAAACTATCGGGTGAGGCAAGGATGTCAAGAAACCGAAGGCTTTATTTTTAGCGTCGCCCTCGACTCCAAGCGGGCGGCCAGTTCATCCGCCTGCGCCTGAAGCATCCGCAGGGAGCCATCATTCCAAATGACGAAATCCGACTGAGCGATTTTTTGCGCGTTGCCCCATTGCGAGGCCACGATTTGCTGGACCTGGACCAGCGTCAGACCTCTCGACATGGCGCGCCGGGTTTGAATTTCCGGGGAGCAGGCGACTGTCACAACGAGATCGAATCCAGACGAGGCGCTGGTTTCAAAAAGGAGTGGGATATCCACAAGCAGATCGCACCCTTCCACTCGCGCATCGTCAGCCAGAGCCTGCCTCCGCGCACGAACGAGGGGATGCAAAATCGCTTCGAGTCGGGCTTTGGCTGCAGGATCTGAAAAAACAAGAGCCCGAATGGCCGCGCGGTCCGGCGTTCCATCTGGTCGATACGCCGTCGGAAGAATGTCGCGAGTCACGGCCTCGCGCACGGCAGGGTCGGAATCGAGGAGTTCGCGGGCACAGGCGTCTGAGTCGAAAATGCTTGCTCCCTGGATTTCAGCCAAAGCGCGACTGAAAGTCGATTTGCCAGAGGCGATGCCACCAGTGATACCGATTATTGCCATAGAGTTTGGAAAATTGATCTCCTCATACCTCTCAGCGCATCGCCAGCCACGCCGGGGTTTCGTATTTGCTGGAAGCAAGTTTATCGATGGATGCCTGAAGTGCGGTGGCTTTTTCAAAGCGCGAAACTTCCGCTGCAAGCGAATTGGCGATTTCAGCCGGAACCGCGCCCGGCAGATGAAGCGAACCTTGATAAAGAACGCCTGCTTTCGAGCGCCGTAGAGCTCCGCCGCAGATTTTTGAGGCACCGGCAATGATGTCGAAAGCCACGGGACTCTCAAAACAAACAGGCCCGCACCGGCATTCCTCAGGGAGCACTAAACGCGAATCCGGGAGGTATTTTTGAATCGCTGAAAGCAGGCCCTCGTGAATGGCGCTGTAAATATCCCTCGAACTGCCGGATGCAGCCGCTTCCGAAGCCGGAATCGCCAGCGCCAGCGTGACATCGCTGCCATGAAAAACCATCCCTCCCCCACTCCATCGACGCATGAGGGGCAATCTGCGCGCCAAGGATTCGACTGCCGCAAGCCTCTGTGCGTATCCAAATGTCACCGCAGGCGCGGTCCAGCGATAGACGCGCAAAACCGGCATCTCGCAAAAGTGCAACAGCGCCTCGTCACACGCCATCTGCCCGGCAGGTGTGCGCGGCGAGGAATCCTCCCAGAGCTGAAGATGACTAAGTATTTTGGGCATCGGGCCTATTTTGAAAAAATGAAACGCGCCTTCTACTTGTCGGCGACGGGCTCCATGTTTAGGCTCCGCGTCCATGGCAAAGCAAGCACTCGGCAAGGGCCTCGGCGCACTCATCAACAAGCGCGTGGCCAGTCCGGCCCCAATTGAAGAACACGGCGAGAGAATCCAAAGGCTCCCGCTTGCGAACATTACCCCCAGCCCGCTTCAACCGCGTCTGGATTTTTCCTCGGATCAATTGCACGAGCTGGTCGAGAGCATACGCGAGCGCGGCATCATCCAACCCCTCATCGTCCGTCAGGCGAATGGAGTCTATGAACTTATCGCCGGCGAGCGACGCTGGCGGGCAGCAAAAGAAGTTGGTCTCGCGGATGTCCCCGCCATTGTTCGCGAAGCCAGCGACCGCGAGGTGCTGGAACTCGCCCTCATCGAAAACCTCCAGCGCGAGGGCCTGAACCCAATCGAAGAGGCCGCCGCCTATGCCCGGCTTCATCAGGAATTCAGCCTCACGCAGGAGGAAATCTCCCGCCGCGTCGGAAAAAGCCGGGCCTCGGTCGCGAACGCGATGCGTTTGCTCGATCTGGAGTCCGATGCGCAATCGCTCCTCAAACACGGACGGATTTCCGTGGGACATGCCAAAGTCCTCCTCTCGCTGAAAAACCACAGCGAACAAAAATGGCTCGCCGACCAAATCGTCAGGGGAACCCTCTCCGTGCGGGTCGCAGAAAAAA
>CANKXQ010000067.1 GCA_947487745.1 Spartobacteria bacterium
GCGCGCGATGGTGAGCCTGCGCTTTTCCCCCCCGGAGAGCGTGAGGGCCTCGTTCTTGGCAATGTGCTCGATGCCGAAACGGGTGAGAAGCTCTTCGCAGCGTTCTTTGCGGGCCTTCTTGGGAAGTCCTGTTGTTTCCAATATGGCGAGAATATTTTCCTCCACCGTGAGCTTGCGGAAGATCGATTCCTCCTGCGGAAGATAACCCATGCCATGCCGCGCCCGCCGATACATCGGCATGGAGGTGACATCTTCGCCACGAAAAAAGACCTTACCGCCATTCGGGCGCACCAGGCCGACGATCATATAAAATGTCGTTGTCTTTCCTGCTCCGTTCGGGCCGAGGAGTCCAACAATCTCGCCTTTTTTGACATTGATATCCACGCCATTGACTACGGCGCGGCGGTTATAAACTTTCACGAGGCCCTCGGTGTGGAGGAGCGGTTTTTCCGGTGTCGCGCTCATTGCGGCTTTGCGGTGTCAGCGATCAGGGTTTTGCTTCCACCAATGGTGCGGGATTGACCACTGCTGCGGAGGATCATGATGGTGGATTGCTCTGTGGCAACCTGGTTGTTGATACCCTGCTGGATCGAAGGCCAATCGCGGAGCACGACCTCGCCGGAGTCGGGCTTGTAGGTCACCTCTCCCGCGCGTCCGATGGCTTGCTGCGCAGTGCTTTTGGGATCGGACTTTTCTTGGACGATGAGAACATTCCCTTGAGCCTCGGCCACGGCGATGCCTTTTCGATCGGGGCTGAGTGAGACTTTGAGGCGGTCACAGGTGAGCGTGAACTGAACATCCCGCACGACGACGCGCCCGGTGAATTCTGCGACATTTTTTTCGCTGTCAAAACTGGATTCCTTGGTCGCTGTGATCTCGGTCTTCGCTCCAGTCGGGCACTCACCCCTCCCCAGCGATATTAAAAAGGCCAGGAGATTTGCCGGTCTTGGGATCGGCCGACATGGAGGCTTTGGGTTCTTGGGCGTAAGCCGGAATCAAGGTGAAAATTAAGGCCAGAAGAGACAGAAAGCCGGATTTGCAGTTGATCATTTGGGATTTCCTTCTGTGGAGATAACCATCTTTACGTTTCCCCGCAGGGTTCCAAAGCGGGTTTTGGTGTTGAACTCGATACTGTCGCCGGTGATTTCAAAATCCTCGCGAGAGATTTTTGCGGAATTTTCTCCGGTCAGAATACGGGATTCGAGGTTAAAGAGCGCCTGCGGCATTTCAACGAAAATTTTCCGACCCTCGCCATCGAGCGCTTCGAGTTTGAGACTCTCCATCTCGACCTGCTTGTCATCGACTTTTTTTGCAACGGCAGCCTCGAAAAGCATGAGACGCCTGCCGTCTTCAGCATATTGAGGAACCTTGATGCCATTCACCGGCATGCCTACCGGCACCGGCAAATCAAAATCTGCAGGCTCACTGGAGGCTTTCTCCGCCTGGAGAGAAGCAACCATCGAGGCAAGAACAAGAATGCGGGAAAAATCAGACCACGACATCGCGCAGGGCTTTCAGTTGTTTTATCAGACGCGGAAGCTCGCGCAGTGGAACTTGATTGGGACCATCGGAAAGGGCCTTGGCTGGGTTTTCATGGGTCTCAAGAAACACACCGTCACATCCGGCTGCGACCGCAGCCCGTGCAAGAACGGGTGCCAATTTGCCATCGCCTCCGGTGGTCTCCCCTGCCCCACCGGGCCTTTGCACGGAGTGTGTAGCATCGAAAACTACAGGACAACCCAACTCCTGCATCCAAGGAATGGAACGCATGTCAGCGACCAGATTATTATAGCCAAAAGTCGTGCCCCGCTCGGTGAAGATGTAATCCTTGCAACCCGACGCCTCGAGTTTTAAGGCGACATTTTTCATATCCCAAGGCGCAAGAAACTGACCCTTTTTGACATTCACAATGCGGCCGGTCTTGGCTGCGGACACTATCAAATCGGTCTGACGGCAAAGAAAGGCAGGGATCTGAAGTATGTCCACAAATTGCCCCGCTATTTCCGCCTCTTCCGGAGAATGGATATCCGTCGTCACCGGCACGCCCAGACTGGCGCCGATTTCGGCCAGCAAGCCGCACCCATCGCGCACGGATGTGCCTCGGAAGGACTTGTTCGAAGTGCGGTTCGCCTTGTCGTAAGAGGCTTTGAAAACAAATCCAACGCCTTCGCCATCACAAATGGCCTTGATTTTAGCACCCATGCGACGGGTGAAGGCCGGACTCTCGATCACGCAGGGACCGAGGATGAAGAGTAACTCACGCCCTCCAATGGATTGAGAGCCGACCTTGAGAATACGACGTTTTGCCATGTGCAGGCATCCTATTCTTTCGTAACGAATGGGCAAAGATTTTCGTGTCCTAACCACGCCCGCCGAAAGCAAACGCCTCGACGCGGCGTTGTTCGTCTCCGAGACCTTTGAGGCCATGCTCGGCAGCGGGCGCGATGTCCCAAAGCCAACTTTGATCGGGAACCGGCAGGCGCACCTCGCTGAGAAGCGGAGACCATTCCTCACTCCCATAGCATTGCGCGGTGTCTGTGATCAAAACAGCCGTCGGGGCACTTTCGAGAAGGTCGATGTGATTTTGCTGGATGCTTTGCACGCCGGCATCAACCAAGGCCGCGTCGAAGCGCTTACCCCAGCGATGCGCGATCGGCAGCGCAAGCTGCGTCAAGAGGCAGCAGGAGACCAACGCATCCGCCCCCTCCAAGAGAGAGCGGAGTTTTTGATCCAGAGCAATGTGCGAAGAGGGCTCGCTCAAATGCAGCGCTCCGGAGAGATCGCCCGAGCAGAGCTGAATCCGGCCACCGGAAAATAACGCCAAGATTTGGACTTCAAGCGGGTGAACCACATCAACGAGGGTGATGCGGGAGAAGGTTCTTTTCAAATGCCGGAGGTCGATGTCGCGGAGGTGTCCACTTCCGAGGACTGCCACATGATTTCCACCTGAAAGTTGCCGAGTGAGGAAACTTTTGCAGGAGTGCAGATGGCTTTGCCATGAGCTGCGGCAGCGATTGGCACGGTGGCGTATGGCGATCTGCTCGGCAAGGAGGCCGTTGGTTCTTGCACTCACCGTGGCAGGCGTGAGGCACCATTCCAGTAATTCCAAAATCATGAGCAGCGCCATCGAAACTATGCGCAAGCCGGAATACAGGCGACGAAGTTTTTTGTATCTGGAATTGCCTCCGGCGTTCGCGTAGATGTTGTCCATGGCAAGAAATGTTTTGGGAGGCGATCTGGAGCCCTGCTGCTACGAACCACTGACCGGATACTACCGCGATGGCCATTGCCATACCGGAAATGGAGACACGGGCGTGCATACGGTATGCGCCGTCATGACCGATGCCTTCCTGAAGTTTTCCCGCGAGCAGGGAAACGATCTGAGCACTCCGCGACCGGAGTATGAATTCCCGGGATTGAAGGCCGGGGACAAATGGTGCCTCTGTGCCAGTCGATGGAAGGACGCCTACGATGCCGGAATGGCTCCCAAAGTCGTTCTGGAGGCCACCCACGCTTCGACTCTCGAGTTCGCCACGATCGAGGAACTCAAAGCCAGCGCCGCCGATTAGATCGAATCAACGCCTTGCACTGCGCGCATTGTTGCGATCCGTGAGGAACAGATTGGCCCCACGCTGCTGAAGCACAAAGGTGTTGTTATCACCGTATTTTGCCCACGGTCCTGGTGGCACCTCCCGGAAATCCACAAATTTCCAATCGCAAACATCCTTGCCGCTCATACCGAGATAATCCCGCACCGCCGGGGAAACATCGAGGCCCGCGCCTTGGTTGAGGTTCGGCCTGGGACGCTCATTACCGAACACATACTGCCAGTGGTCTGTTCGGAAGGGACCGCAATCCTCCCACTGGGCATAGGCGATACGATTTCCGCGCCGGATTGCCACCCAGCGTCCCTTGCACACAGACTTCCCTTCTTTTTCAAAAGCCTCGCGGAACCATGGAATCACACGGCGCGACTCGGTTTTGGTTGCTCCGCGGGTCACATCGTTAAAAGGAAGTGCAACATAGAAGGGATTCTGACGCGGACTGAACTTCGGGAAAAATCCACGACGGGCTCCTGGATCGGGGTTGTCATACCCTCCAAAATTTTGGTGCCACTCCGGATCCCATGAACTCTTGCAATTCGGCACAGGGTTGTTGCGCGTGGGCTTCTCGCCGACCCAGAAAACCGTGGTCACGATGTTGCGCTTCCAAGGATATCGGGTCAACCCGAGCGAGGATGGGGCTTGGGTGGAAACAGTGGGAGGCTCGACTCGGAGAATGGCTTTTTCCCTGAGATTCATGGCAAATTTTTCAAATTCCAGATCAGCCGTGGCAAAGATAAATCCCTGCGCCAGAATCGAGAAAATGAGAGCGAGAAAGCAGTGTCGACTGGGCATTTGACCTAACTTGATCCAGCAATCCGGCAACCGCAAATTAAAAGTCTCTTTTCCGAAACGCCCTCAAATCCCAGCATCGCCCGAACCCCACAGGACTCGTAGCGAGAAGGGCGTTGTCTTTTCACTCGCGGGGGTCTTGTATTTTGCCCCATGTCGCGTGTGTTTCCTTGGTTTTTGGCATTATTGAGCGGTCTGCTTCTCGGTTTGTGCTATCCCCCATTTGGTCTTGGCGATCTTTGCTGGGTGGCGCTGACACCGCTCGTGTGGGCGGTCTGGTTTTGCCCGCCGGCGAAGCAGCGGGATTGGCTGAGAACAGCGTGCCTCGGCTACGCAAGCGGGTTGGTCTTTTTTGCGATGAGCGCCTACTGGCTAACGACGCTCACATGGCCCGGCTATGTGCTGCTTGTTTTGTATTTCGCATTTTATTTCAGCGCATGGACGCTGTTCGCCAGAACACTGGTCAATGCCCGCACCAGTGAAGAATCGTGGCTGCGGTCGATCCATAATCTTCGCGTCTGTGCCCTTGGATCCGCCGCATGGGTCGCCCTGGAATGGCTCAGGGGCGTCATTTTCCCAGCCTTCGGGTGGAACGGTCTCGGCATTGCACTGCATGAAAATATCGCCCTCATTCAAATCGCCGACATCACCGGCGGAGGAGGCATTTCATTTCTGATTGCGATGACCAACCTGATGCTCGCGGCGACCGTTAAACGCCTCCTCCTCGAAATCAAACGCGGCGCGCGGCGCGCTCACTATGACTTTGCGATCACCATAGCCTTGGTGGCCCTGACATGGAGCTATGGCGTCCGGCAACTTTTCAGCCCGGAGCCACCCAGCGAACCGCTCAGCTTCGCCGCCGTGCAGCCAAATATCCCGCAAAATGTCCCCAACGATCCCAACTTCGAACTTCAGGTTCTCGAAACTCTAAAAAACCAAACCCTCCCGGCGATCGCCATGGCGCCCGACCTGATTCTCTGGCCCGAGTCGTCCACTCCCAGCCCGCTTCTCGGCAACCAATTCACCTGGGACCTCGTTCGAGGACTCGCCGAGCAATACACGGGAGACCTCCTCATTGGAACAGCCCACTGGGGCAACGATGGCGACTACAACTCCATCGCCTTACTTACAAAGCAGGGGAAGGAAGCGCAACTCCACCACAAAATGCACCTCGTCCCCTTCGGCGAGTATGTCCCGCTTCGCGAGGAATTCCCACTTCTCGCCAAGATCGTAGGCGATCTGGTGCCCTCCGACTTCGATGCCGGAAAAGAATTCACTGTCTTGGAACTCAACTCCAAGCCCGTAAAACTCGGACCGCTCGTCTGCTTTGAGGATACCGTCGCCGATCTCGCTCGCCACTTCGCATTGCTCGGCGCACAATCTTTCGTGGTCGTCACTAATGACGGGTGGTTTCTCAAAAGCGCCGGCTCGCAACAGCATTTGAACAACGCCATTTTCCGCTGCGTGGAAAACAAAATCCCCATGATCCGCGCCGCGAATACCGGCGTGACCTGCGCCATCGACCGACTCGGCGTGGTGCGCGAAGTCCTGCGCGATCCTTCGGGAAGCACATTTTTACAAGGTGTCCTCTTCAGCAAAATCAATGTTCCGATCTCACCCGAGCCAACCTTTTTCGCCCGCTACGGCGAAGTCTTTTCCATTTCCTGCCTCGCCATAAGCCTTCTCGCTCTCGCCATTTCGCTAAACCACATCAGAAAAAATAAAAAATCGTCTTGTTCGAACCCATCCGAAACGAAAACCTCCGCGCCATGAAAGTCCTCGTAACCGTTCTGCCGAAACCATCCGTTCTCGACCCTCAAGGCGCCGCCGCCGCTGAAGCCATCCGCCACCTTGGCCTCACTGGCGTGGGACGCGTCCGCATCGGCAAAGTCATCGAACTCGAACTCCCCGACTCGACGCCCGACTCCGAAATCCACCGCATCGCCAAAGACCTCCTCTCCAACCCCGTCATCGAGGACTACTCGATCAGCAAATAATGAAATTCGCCGTCATCCGCTTCCCTGGCTCGAACTGCGACCAGGACTGCGTTCTCGCTCTCAATAACCTTCCCGGCGCCTCCGCCGACTTCGTCTGGCACAAGGACACCTCGCTCGCCGGCTTCGACGCCGTCGTCGTTCCCGGAGGCTTTTCCTACGGCGACTACCTCCGCTGCGGAGCCATCGCCCGCTTCTCGCCGATCATGCAAACGGTGAAAAGTTTCGCCGCATCCGGTGGCACCGTCCTCGGCATCTGCAACGGCTTTCAAATCCTCTGCGAGAGCGGACTCCTCCCCGGCGCCCTCGTTCGCAACAAAGGCCTCCACTTCGTCTGCAAACACCAAAGCATCCGCATTGAATCGACCAATTCCCGATTCACCTGCGCCGCCACCAAAGGCCAAGTCCTCAATATCCCCATCGCCCACGGCGAAGGCTGCTACTTTGCCGATGACGCCACTCTGGCTGCCCTCAATGCGAACGACCAAATCCTCGTCCACTACTGCGATGCCCAAGGCCAAACCACCGATGCCGCAAACCCCAACGGCTCCCGCGAAAACATCGCCGGCATTTGCAACGAAACCCGAAATGTCTTCGGCCTCATGCCCCACCCCGAGCGCGCCTGCGACCCCATCCTCGGCAGCACCGACGGATTAGTGATTTTGCAAAGCCTTCTCAAAAATTGACCACAGAGGACACAGAGAGCACAGAGGGAGGAATTCATCGCGACTTAACCGAGGCGATTATTGGAGGTGCTATCA